>JBEIDV010000022.1:0-17877 GCA_040383285.1 Crocinitomicaceae bacterium
GTTGACGCGTTACAATACTTCGAAGAACATGGCGAAGTGTGTCCGGCTAACTGGCATAGAGGAGATGCAGCAATGAAACCAAGTTTTGACGGTGTTGCTGATTACTTGTCTAAACACTAAGCGTAAAAAATCTTAAGTAAAGCCCCGAAATCGGGGCTTTTTTTTTGAACTAAGGCAACGCGCGTATCACTGCCTCGTTATGGCAATAAGAAACCCTAAATTTTACGGCCATGAAAAAACTAATCTACCTCTGCGTTATGGTGGCAGGAGCCTCTTTCGCTCAAAAAAACTCATTAAGTATTTCAACTTCTGAATACGATGAATTGAAAAAAAGCGGTCAATTAAATACTGGAACCATCTATCAATTTTCCGATTTAGTGGCACCAAGCAACATAAAGCCTAATGCTGCAACCAATAAAAATGGTATGTGTGGATGCATGTTGACCTTGGACAACAGCTATACCTTGGCCATGGGCCCTAATGACGACGGATCAACCAACTATATTCAACTTCCATTCAGTTTCGATTTCTACGGAACCCCATATGACAGTGTAATCATTAACAACAATGGGAATATTTCATTTTTAGCGCCTTATTTCGAATTTACGGCCAACCCTTTCCCAGACCCAAGTTATAACATGATCGCTCCTTTTTGGGGAGATGTAGACACTCGTTCTGCGAACGGAGGAAGTGTGTGGTACAAAGTTACCAACGACGCCTTGATTGTTATTTGGGACCACGTTGGATATTATGATTTGAACGATAACTTAACGAACACCTTTCAATTGGTGATATCCAATGGTCAGGATACAATTATACACGGTAATAATAACATTTCATTTTGTTACGGAGACATGCAATGGACCACAGGTGACGCCTCATCGGGAGTTGGTGGCTTTGGGGGATTTGCTGCCACCGTTGGCGTAAACATTGGTAACGGAGTTGACTTTTTCCAAGTAGGACAGTTTGATGCACCTGGAACAGGGTTCGATGGGCCTTACGCGTTTCCAGATCAAATTGATTTTTTAGACGATCAAGAAGTTTATTTTGATGTTGCAGGAATGAATGCCGCCAACATCCCACCGTTGGTTATCAATAGCAACATATGCGATACGATCGATGTATATACCGGCGACACACTTCATAAAAGCATGAACCTCGCCCAATTTGCGTTGTCACTAATGACCCCAGAATATGGCCAACTAATTTCCTACGAAATTTCAAGCGATGCCCCAACTGGATTCAGTTATGTAGAAAACGTTAGTAACAGCGATTACATCAATTTAGCGTGTTCTTTCGATGCCCAAGGACTGCAAGAAGGAATATATCATATTTTTATAAACGCTTCAGACAACGGGGTTCCGGCAGAAAGTATAGAAATGGCAATCCCTGTGAGGGTGCATCAAAGCCAATTGGCAAATATTCAAACCCAAGTCATTGCCGGACTACAAGTGTATCCAAACCCTTCCAACGGAGCCTTTTCCCTATCGGCCAACGACGAATTAACCCATATTTCCTTGATATCAATGAATGGAAGTGTTGTATTAGAGCGCTCTTTATCCGGCTTTAATACCGAAATTAATCACATAGCGCCGGGATCATATTTACTTCGCGCAATAGACCGAAATGATGCGGTACAAACCTTACGCGTAGAAGTATTGCCATAGAAATAAGCACAACTTAAAATCAAAGCCATCGGTAACGATGGCTTTTTTATGCGCCTTGAATAACATTTCAATGTGGAAATCTAATCTGTATTGTAACCATATGACGTCAATTGCTTTCTAATTTTAACCCGACTAAATATAAGTACATTATGAAAAACCAATTAAAATTACTCTTTACCCTAGTTAGTATTACCATCTTTAATGGCCTATTGTTTGCCCAAAATAGCATAGGAGGAGACGCGAATGTTGCCCCTGAAACGGAAAAAGTTCAAAAAGTAGCGGAAGTTTCTGCCTTTAGTTTCATACTAAAGGGAGGGTTTTTCCTAATTCCAATTGTGATTTTGTTGTTTTATACCCTTTACGTAATTATTGAGCGAACCTTGTATATACGAAGAATGACAAAGTTTGACAGTAAACTTATGGACACAGTTCGTCCGCACATGGCCAAAGGAACATTTAAGGAGGCATTAAGTGCCATACAAAGCAACGAAACGGCCTTTGGAAGTGTGTTAAAAGAAGGCATTAACAGTGTGGATCTTGATGCCAAACAAGCTCAAGTTGAATCCAATATGGATAAAGTAGCTAACATCGAAATTGGTAAAATGGAGAAAAACCTGGGACACCTTGGATTGATAGCAGGTATTGCACCTACGCTAGGTTTTATTGGGACCATATCCGGGGTAATTAAAATATTTTATTCGATATCAATAACCGAAAATGTATCCATTGGAAATATATCAGGTGGTTTATATGAAAAAATGATCTCGTCTGGTGCAGGGTTAATTGTAGGTATTATTGCCTATTCGGGATATCATTTAATCAATGCACTCATTGATGCCTATGCGTTGCGTGTTCAACAGGTAAATATGGAGTTTATTAAATCAACACAACCATAACATGGCCATTAAAAGAAACCGCCGTTTTCACACCGAGGTAGCTACGGGTGCCTTAAGTGATATCATGTTTTTCTTATTGCTATTCTTTTTGATAATATCCACGTTGGCCAATCCAAATGTTATTAAGGTGCCGCTACCGGAATCTAAAACCACGTCAAAAACAAATAAGCAACATCTTACCCTAACAGTTACCGAAGATAAAAAATACTACCTGGATAAAGATGAAGTTCCTTTTGGTGAATTAGAGGCTGCCTTGGTGGCTAAAACACAAGAACTTAATGACAATACGGTAGTGCTGCGAATCCCTTACGATGCCGCCGTACAAGACTTAGTTGATTTACTAAGAATCGGGATGGATAACAACCTGAAAGTCATTATTGCGACTAAAGGAGAGAATTAAAAATCACTTCTTCATTTAAAGAAGTTGCATTAGGTTTTTTTATAATTGAAAAAATAATTACCTTTGCAGTCCAAATATGGGCTGGTACCTTAGCTCAGTTGGTAGAGCAAAGGACTGAAAATCCTTGTGTCCCTGGTTCGATTCCTGGAGGTACCACATCAAAACCCTGACGCTTCGGTCAGGGTTTTTTGTTTACTATTCAACTACAAATAATTCTTTTGGGTGATTTGCGTTAACACCACATGTTTACTGTATATGTTTTATATTCCAAGACTATTCAAAAGAAATACACAGGTTTTACGCAGGATCTTGAAAGAAGAATTATTCAACATAATCAAGGTTTATTAGGTAAATATACCAAAGGAAAAGGACCCTGGGAATTAATTTATTCGGAAACATTTCATACAAAAACGGAAGCGATTGTGAGGGAAAAAGAACTCAAAACGGGAAAAGGTAGAGATTTCATTAAACATACTACGGGTTTCTAACTCCTTGTGTCCCTGTGCGCCGCGGCGCACGATTCCTGGAGGTACCACACTTTTAAATTTTAAACCCTTGATTATCAATATGTTAGTCAAGGGTTTTTTCTTTCAGTAAAACATTTTAATTTATCAATAGCCTTTTTCCATCCATTTTGGACGTATTCAGGTAATAAAATCAGAAAGGATATAAGGTATATGTTTTAGTAAGGTAAACAACTGATGAAGATGTATTTGGACGTGAAATGAACCAATTATCTGTTTTAATTGGATTGATACTGATCCAAAGTTCAATAACTCAATACCCTTTGCAGGGGAGTCGTAATAGAGGTTAACAAGGATTCAAATTAAAGTTTGGTTCTTTTGATGGTAATACCTTGGTCCATGACCATGCCAAAAGATGGTTAGGTATTAGACAACTGGAAATCTACGATATTTATCTATCAGATTTTTTTTGTATTCTTTTGTAAAGTGAAATCTCCTCCTTTAAAACATTAATCATTTCATCTTTTTCTTTGATTCTCAACTCATATTGCTTTTGTAATTCTTCAGGAAAGGCAATATATTGTCCAAAGTTCCCACCTTGTTGGTTCGTATTATTAAAAATCACAGATTCGGAATTGAATAATTCTAATGGTGTAACTTCAAGGACTTGACATAACTGAGAAATTTCATCACTATTAAACTTTATAGAACCATTTTCTCTTCTTGAATATTGTGATTGGTCTAAACCCAAGTTATATGCAACTGAATCTTGAGATAGTTTTTTGGCTTCTCTGTAGAATTTTACCTTTTCGTGTAATTCCATTTTTTATTTCAAATATAGTAAATATGTTCTCACCACATATAAAATGATTTGACGCCATTGACATCGTTATTCACTTTTTGTCTTTTTGTTTAAATATAAAAAACATGAAGAAATTTTTAATTGCTATAACAATTTGGTTATTTGGCTTTTCTGTCTTTTCTCAAATTAAATCAAATGAGGCCGATACACAGCTTTTCGTTTTTCCAATGAAGGGTGATTTTATCCATTATAGTTTATCTCATACTATGTCAAATACCAAACATGATTTGAAATATTATTTCAATAGAGATAACTCTAACTTTTATAAGAATTTCATGAAAAAATATTCTGACAATACGTATTCAGGGTCATTTTTTAAGGGTTATACGATTTTCACTATTAACCCACCAGGCATTGGTGGATTCGGATGGATGAAATTAACTTTCCAAACGAGTAAACATCTTGTGGAAGATCGATTATTATTCAATCTTTTAACAATAAAAAAATTTAAGGTTTTAAGCCAGGATTTTGAAGCGGCTTTAAAGTTGGAGTTTAATGGTGATAGTTCATATACATTATGTTTTACTAATTTTGTTATAACATATTATGGCAACGAGGGAGGTGTTTTCAAACGAGAAACCTTAGACTTAGAAGCCGTTTACAATGAAATTAAACAAAAACAAAGTTTGGACGGTAAAATGTATGACAAGTCTGCAAAAAACTTAATGGAAATAGACAAATACATCAATGAAATAGATAAACTTTTCTATACGGAGCTGGATAAAGTAATTCGTATGGACAATTAGGATGGTAGGTTAATATCACCTTATATCTCTTGTCTCTTTTTACAATTAATTAGGGAATTGTTGTTTTGGATATATACTTGCAATTTTTATATTTCTCAATAACTAAAATGACCACACAAACCCCTGACCACACCGTCAGGGTTTTTTGTTAACGATTTTGATGAGAACTCAAAGGGCAAATTTCTCTACGTTTAAATTTGTTTGCAAAAAAAATTCTCATTAGACAGACATTTTCGGTTAAAGTCTTTTTACGGTTTAATTACCTTAATTTCCCCATCTTTGCTGATGACCAAACTTTGTCCAAGCGCTTTTTTCTTTTCAATTAATTTTTGAGAAGATAATTGGATAGCTTTCTTGATTTTTTCCTTTAGTAAGTCTTTTTCTTTATTGCTCATTTGCGATCAATTTAAGTTGATTAAATTTTGTGGGTTGATGAATGATAAACTCACCATGTAGTTCTTTCTCAGCAATTAATTCAGATTCTATGTTTGAGTTATCATAAATGAGTAAAGAATCAACCTTATTCGCATAAAGCTTGAATAGGTTTCTAATTCCAGAAGTGTACCGTCTTTCAATGACCTCTGCTTCAATATTATGTCCACCTTCAGTAACTCTTTTTTTAACTCGATCTTTTGCCAATTGAATTGATTCTAACCAAAAGAAAATGAGCGTAATGTAATATCCTTTTTCTCTTGCTGTATTAATCGTTGAAACAAATGATCTTGTAGATAATGTTGTTTCAAATGAAAAATCTTCTTGGGATTTTATCAATTCATCAATCCTGGCTAGCATTAATCTTCCAGCTTCAATTGCTACCTTTTCTGGTTGAAATGGAGAAAGTCCTCTTGCAATTTCGTCTGCGTTCACAAACTCTTTACAATTCAATAAATCTGGAAGAATGTTAAATGAAGCCGTTGTCTTTCCTGCTCCGTTGCAACCGCCAATGATATATAACTTCTTTTTCTCCACATTCAAAGTTAACGAACTTTACTTTCTTTGCAATCTTGTAAAGCATTTATTGCAGGTAATGAGTTGATATCTGCTTTCAACAGGTTCGATATTTTTGACCTTTGGAAAACACCCCCCCCTGACGCTTCGGTCAGGGTTTTTTTTACTAATCAGGTAGAGATTTCATTAAACATACTGCGGGTTTCTAACTCTTTGTGTCCCTGTGCGCCGCGGCGCACGATTCCTGGATGTACCACATTAAACCCCTGACCGCAGCGTCAGGGTTTTTTGTTTTAATAATAAATTTCTTTTACTGCATCCGCTTATAGCAATCGGTGAAATAAGAAAGAACAAACCCAAATTTCATATTTTCCCTACCTTTGATTCATGCAATCAACCAAGGTTTTTGTTCTAGACGGTGGCAATACCCACCTTAAACTGGGCACATTCGTAGGCCATGAGTTAATACAAACCAACCGATTTCAAGAACGTAGCGCGCTTTGCAACTACCTGAATCAGGATGATATCGTTGTTATTGCTAATGTAGGTGAACGCCGACTTCAGCAAGACTTAATTGATATTGGATGCCAAGTTTACACGGTCTCTAACATGCATCCCCTTCCTTTCGCCAATGCCTACAACACACCCAGCACTTTGGGCATCGATCGCTTGTGCAACATAGTTGCTGTGCATCAGAACCATCCAAATCGAAACAGCTTAGTAATTGATGCGGGAACATGCATTAAATTCGATTTCATAGACGCCTTAGGGACGTATCATGGTGGGTCTATATCTCCGGGTATTTCCTTGCGATACCAAAGTTTACATGAGCACACCTCACAACTGCCCTTATTAACCCCCACCGCAGCCTGGGAGTTACTCGGAACCAGCAGCGAAGGAAGCATTCACAGCGGTGTCATGGGAAGTACTAAAGCAGAAATCAACTGGCGAATTGAGGAATTTAACAATCGTTATGAGGATTTGATAATTTATCTCACAGGGGGCGATCTACATTATTTTGATTTGGGACAAAAAAATGACATCTTTGTGGACGAAAATTTAACCCTAAAAGGGATTTATGCGTTACACCTCTTTCAACATACTTTTAACCGTCCTACTTAGTGTAACCTGCGAAGTAACGTATAGCCAACAATCCACAAGCCATCCCCTTTCTTCCTATGGAATTGGCGATCATCAACTGAACGACCACGGAATTTATTCGGGCTTAGGCAATGTGTATACACCGTTTCTTGATTCAGGGCAATTAAACTACTTAAACCCTGCATCCTATGCCACCTTGAGTAGAGGAAATACGCTGTTTTCTGTTGGAATTGGCCAACGAATCTCCTTTTACAAACAAGGTGAGGCAAGCGATATCCGTCCAAATGGGAATTTAAACCACATCGCCTTAGGTTTTCGCTTAAAGAAGCATTTTGGAATGGCGTTTGGATTGAAACCCCTTTCTGCAAGCGGGTATTATTTATCCGAAAAAATATTTACGGGATTAGATTCCATTCGGAATACGTACCAAGGTAGCGGTTACATAAATCAAGTATTTTTAGGTGGAACCTATGCACCCATCAATATTAAAGGAACCTATCTTGGATTTGGAGCCAACCTTGGCTACAACTTTGGTTCTGTTAAAAATCAGCGCACCAGTCAGCTTGTGCAAGGCACTTCTGCCGCCGGCGGAATCATGGAAGAAATTTTAGCGGTTCAAGATATTAATTTGGAACTTGGGGCAGCATTTTACCAGCAGATCGGTCAGAAAATTGACATTACGTTAGGTGCTACCTGGAAACCTAATCAATTACTTAATAGCACCTTTGAACGGTCTTTTTATAGTGCAAACAATTTGAATAGCCCATCGACGTATGATACCCTGTTTTCTAACTCCTATAATGGAACAGTTAATCAAGGTCAATCACTGGTTGTAGGACTTTCGCTTCGAATGTACTTGAATCCATATAAAAGAAAAACAAAAACATTACACCCAGAACTCATTGTTGCGGGGCAATTCTCCTTAACTGATCACAATACCTATTCATATGACGGGTATACGTATGATTCACTTTCGATGCCCTATTCAAGTGCTAAGCGGTATGCTTTAGGGATATCCTTTCGTCCAGAGCGATTCCTGTATGAAAACATTGCAACGCTCGGTCTTTTTGATAAATTAACCTATCGCGTTGGTGCCTACCTTGGTCAACTACCGTATAAGGATGCGGGTAAAAATAGCTTTAGGGAGCAGGGGATAACATTTGGTCTTGGAATTCCTGTATTAGCCCAGCAATCTTTTTCATCGATCAACTTTTCGTGCACGCTTGGACAGCGCGGGACCTTTGTAACCAATGGGTTACAGGAAAATTTTGTCGCTTTTCAACTTGGCGCAATACTATCTCCGGCAAGCTTCGAACGGTGGTTTCGAAAACGAAAAATGGACTAAATGTTCAAGTTCCTCAGTTACATGCTGGCATTCCTTACGTTGTGTTCCTGTGAAAACAATATGGATGATGTACAACGTGTTAGTTTTAATCCAAAATCACCAGATGAAGTCATTGTAAAATTTCATATGATTTACAGTGACTCAGGATTCGCGCGGGTAGCGTTAATGGCAGGATTTGCTGAAACCTTCCACCAGCCCGAGCACATTACTCATCTACGTGATAGCTTACGCGTGAATTTTTATGCGAAAAATGGGGAGATTATTTCGACCCTCACAGCAAAATACGGAAAGATCAATCACAGTAAGAATCAACTGTATGTGCAAGATTCTGTTCGCTTGTATAATTATAAAAAAAAACAAACCTTAAAAACCGAGGTATTGTATTGGAGGCAGCGTGACAGTTTAATATATACCCCAAAAAAGGTGTACATCTTTTCACCCAAAGGAAGATTTACAGGAGAGGGATTCAAAACAAAGCAAGATTTTAGTACGTACGAAGTGTTAAAACCCGAAGGGACAGTAATAATAGAAAAAGGAGAAGAATTATAATATGAAAACATACAACCTTATCATGGGATACTTTTGGATTGCAGTCGCAATTGTAAGTTTTACCGTAGTGACCTACAACGGATTCACCCTTGGATTTGACAAATGGGTAGGATATTACATATTTACACTCGTGGCTGTTGGAATGTACTTCATGAAGAAATGGATGATGGCAAGAGTAAATCGTCACGAAACCTTTTTGAAGGATCAACAAAACAAATCAGAAAAATTGTAACAAATCAGGCGCTTGATTGTCTATATATATGGTGCGTATTCATCTCCTCCTTCTTGTTTTATTTATTGGGTTTTCGGGCCTAAGCCAGCAATTTTTGAAAGGAACTGTGGTTGATGAAAAGCAGCAACCCATACCCTACGCTAAACTTTATGTAAAAAATGATCCTTCCTTGCGCACCGTATGCGACGTGGCTGGATACTTTGAAATGGGTTTAATGCCTGGAGAATATTACCTAGTAATAACAGCCACTGGGTACGAAGACCGAGAATACTATCTTGGGATGCGGGATGCGGATGTTATAAAAACCTATAAACTCTTCCCCCCGAATGTTAAGGAAGTAGAAGACGTTGTAGTTTCTGCAAAAAAGTCAAATCCCGGAAGAGAGATCATGTTGAAAGTGGTCAATAAAAGGGATTCTATCAATCCGTGGAATTACCCTCATACCGTAGCCGTATATATCAAGGCGAGTGAAAAACTGGATTTTCCCAAGCAGAAGGAAAAAGAAAAAGAGGAAGATGATGAACCCACATTTGATGCCCCAAAGGACACCATCAGCAACCGAATGAACTTGGTAGAGGTTCAAATGAATCGTTCCTATGCACCCCCAAACAAGGTCAAAGAAATCCGAAACGCCTATGATTTATATGGCAACGCACAAAACTTGTACTATACCACCACGGTAAAAAGCAATTTCAACTTTTTTGAGAACCTACTTCATTTAGATGATCTACATCAAACTCCGGTAAGCTCTCCCATCTCGATTCCAGGGATACTGTCTTATAAATATCGACTCGAAGAGAAATATGAAGAAAATGGCCGAATGATCTCACGGATTAAAATCATCCCAAGGAATACAGCGACAACGACCATAGAAGGATATATTTGGGTTATCGATTCCGTGTGGTTGGTTCAAAAATTATCCCTTACGATGAATAAAGGTAATTTGTTGATTTATGATCATTTTCAAATTGACCAAGAATTCAGTCATCCAGGAGATACCTTATGTGTATTGAACAAACAGACGTTAACCTATGGTGTTAAATACAAATCAGAAACCTCTAATGCAAGTACGATTGCCTTATTTAGCAATTACAACTTCAACCCAAATTTCCCCGCCAAGTTCTTTAATACAGAAGTTGCAGTAACGGAACAATCCGCTTATGAAAAAGACACTTCGTATTGGGTTCAAACGCGTGCAATTAGCCTGAGCGAAGAAGAGAAACGTTTTATCTTTTTAAAAGACAGTGTAGAAGAGGCCCACAGCAAAAAAGAATATTTAGATTCTGTGGATGCCATATTCAATAAAATTACGGCCTTAAAAATTTTATGGTTTGGCGTAGATCACCGCAATCGAGTCAAGCGGCAGCAATTATCGTTCGGTTCTTTAGCCACCATGGTACAACCGATTGGCATTGGAGGCCCTAGAGTAGCTCCCAGTTTCTACTATTTTAAGAAATGGGAAAACCAACGCACCTATGACTTTTACACCAGAATGTCCTATGGTTTTCTGAATCGAGACCCAAAAGGGGTGATTTGGAATAAATATCGGTTTGATCCCTTTCATCAAGGAGATATTTCGGCTTCAATTAGTCATGAATTCGATGTGATCCGAGGGTTTGATGCCATTACGCAAATTTATCGCCGAAATAATTTTATTGAAGCCACACAATTGAATGTAGGACTTAACTATGAATTAGTGAATGGCTTATACGCCGGCGCAAACATAAACATAGCGGAACGCCGAAGTTTAAAAGATTTCAAATTCTTAGAAATTGCAGATAATTTTATTCCAAACGACAGCGCGATGGCCTTTGACCCATATCAAGCGTCTATCGTTTCTTTTGATTTATCGTATGTACCTCAGCAACGCTACATGAGAGAACCCTACAGAAAAGTAGTTCTTGGTTCTGCATGGCCCACCTTTAGTATATATTACAAAAAAGGAGTGTCGGGACTTTTTGGGAGCGATATTAATTATGATTATTTAAGTTTTGCCGTACAACAAAATTTCAAACTAGGATTACTTGGTAACACAAGTTATAGAATTCAAACCGGTACTTTTCTTTCTATGAAGGATGTGCGCGAGCCGGATTTGAGGTATCAGCGGAGGTCGGATCCGATATGGTTTTCTAATCCCTTGTATTCATTTCAAGGGTTGGATACCACGCTCCCTACAAAAAGCTGGGTGCATGAGGCCCACTTTGTTCATCACGACAACGGTGCCATATTAAATAAGATTCCATTCATGAAAAAAACGCGGATAGGGTTAGTAGTTGGTGGTGGTGCCATGTATGTTCAAGAACATAAATACCAACATTATGAATTACTGGCAGGCTTAGAACGAAGCTTTAAGTTATCGAGGAGACGCTTAAGAATTGGTATCTACGGATGTGCATCCGATGGTAACAAAACTGCCCCTCAATTGAATTACAAGGTGTCATTCGCTTTGTTAGATGACCGAAACATGAAATGGAATTTCTAGTTTGTATCTGTAGTCGGCTTATCCTTTTTAAAAGAAAATAAATTTTTCCGATTAATAAGAATCATTAATCCTACACCAACAGAAATGCAAGAATCTGCTACATTCCAAATGGCAGGAAAAACCGGTTCGCCTCCGAGCCATGGCATCCAACTTGGCCAATAGGCATCAAACTGAAACATATCAACGACGTTACCAAAGAGAAAGCCTTTGTTTCGCACTTCAACAGGAAACGAAATACCGTATTGCGTGCAAGTCATTTTATTTCCCGAACCCTGCAATTGATTAAAACTCTCACATGCATTGAATGGGAAGATATAATCATAACACATCGAATCAATTAAATTTCCGGTAGCTCCTGCTAAAATCATTGTTAACGCAATCAATTGAGGCCATGCGATGTGCTTTTTAATTTCTCTAAGGATATAATATGTAATACCCCCAATGGCAATGATTCGGAAAATACTCAAGGCTAATTTCCCGTAAATTGAACCTCCTAAGGTCGTCCCAAAGGCCATTCCTTGGTTTTCAATATAATGAAGCGCAAACCAATTTCCGAAAATATATCGAGTTTCGTTTGGTTCAAAGGTTGACTTAATATAAATCTTAACCCATTGATCTACTGCCAATAAAATGATTAAGGTTGCTAACGCAATCCAGTGCTTTTTACTCACGAATTCTTTTGTGCATTTTTGGCATCAATACTCATAGTTGCATGGGGAACCAAACGCAAACGCTCTTTAGGTATAAGTTTTCCTGACACCCTGCAAATTCCGTAAGTTTTATTTTGGATTCGTACTAAAGCCGCTTGTAAACTTTGGATAAACTTTTCTTGACGAGCCGCTAATTGCGCTACCTCTTCACGAGATAAGGTTTCAGAACCGTCTTCCATCATGTTAAACGTTCGTCCGGTATCATCTGTTCCATGATCATCATTGTGCGAAAGCGACCCTTTGAGTAATTTATAGTCTTCTTGTGCCTCCTCTAATTTTTTATTTATTAAGGCCTTGAATTCCTCAAGCTCAACATCTGTATATCGCGTTTTATCGTTTGCCATTGTATCTCGATTTTGAAAGGTAACAAATATATAATTTTATTCAATTTCCAGGATGGATTCTTATAAAGTTAAAATAAATGGTTCAACAAGAAATGATTAATTTCGTACTATGATTCGATTTTTTGGGGATAATCGACCCTTAGTTCTCTTTTTTCTCCCGCTGATTTTAGTTGTTTTTCATGTGGCATTTCACCTGGGTGGTATTTCTGGGGAAGAACCGGTAGTCAATTTAACATGGGGATGGTGGGGAGATGTTCAAGTAAATGAATGGAAAAACAGCATTAGCTATGAGTTACTCGTTGGTATCTGGATTTTAGCGAATGCGGTTACCCTAAACTACACCTTTAATTCTGGTGAATTCAATGATAAAAACACCTACTTGCCCGCGTTAATTTTCATTGTTCTTTCTTCTATGTCAGAAACATTCTATGAACTAAGCGGATTTCATCTTGCCATGAGTATGCTTATCCTTATGATAAATCAATTCCTCCGACTAGACCAAAATCATGATGGCTCAAAACGAATTTTTAATGGTGCTTTTTTTCTCGGTATTGCCATCACCGCCTATCCAGCTTTGATTATCCTCACCCCTTTTGCTATACTCATGTATCTAGGATTTAGACCATTTAGCGTAAGGGAATTATGGTTTTTCCTGTTGGGCCTTTTAACCCCAGCAAGTTATTTGTTCAGCTATTGTTATTTATTCAATTTGCCCTTTCCGAGTATAAAGTTTGGGTGGAACCCATACGTACAACAGGTAAATATTGAGGTTTTACTTGTTGGGGTTCTATTAGTAATTGCATTTATCATCGGACTAATCGGCTTATATCAAAAAATGTCAACCGCCGGAAATCGATTTAAGAAAGAGGTGCAAGTGATCAATTCACTGGGCATTTCATTATTATTTATGCTCGTGTTTAATGTTTTTATCGAATCGCCAATGCTTCGCGTTGAATTCTTTATCATTCCCTTAAGTTTCTTATTTACATTTCCACTGCTATCAAAAAGATTCAATTTAATTGCCTCACTTTTTTTCTATTTAATCTTCTTTTTTGGGGTTTTAAAGTTTTTTATTCTCCGCTAACATCCCCAAGAATTAATACCTTTGCAATCTAAATTAAGTGTATGAAATTTGGTGTTGTCACATTCCCAGGTTCCAATTGTGACCAGGACATGATTTATGTGTTATCGGACTTATTGCAGCAGGAAGTCGTTTCCCTATGGCATAAAGACACGGATTTAAAAGGAGTAGATATGGTAATCCTTCCCGGTGGATTTTCTTACGGTGATTACTTAAGATCAGGTGCCATTGCAAAGTTTTCTCCAATCATGAATGAAGTTATAAACCATGCGAATCATGGTGGATATGTGCTTGGCGTGTGTAACGGATTCCAAATTCTAACAGAAAGTGGATTATTGCCCGGAGCCTTACTACACAATACAGAACGGAAATTTATCTGTAAAAATGTCTATATAACTCCAACTACAACACATACCCCTATTACATCTGGTCTTTCCACCGAAGAAGTCTACAAAATCCCTATTGCTCATGGTGAGGGAAGATTTTATGCCGACAATGATACGCTTGCTCGATTACAAGACAATGAACAAATCACATTTCAATACTGCCGAGTTGATGGTAAAATTGATTCCGAAAACAATCCCAACGGATCCTTATTAAACATTGCAGGAATCACTAACAAAACAAAAAATGTATTTGGAATGATGCCTCACCCAGAGCGAGCAGCCGATACAGATTTATCCAATCGTGACGGACTAGCCTTGTTTGAATCACTGTTAACATTCTGCAAGGCATGAGGGTATTACTAATTGGTTCTGGAGGTCGCGAATCTGCTTTATCCTGGAAAATAGCTCAAAGTTCTATATTAGAGACGCTTTATATCGCACCCGGAAACGCAGGAACAAAGCAGTACGGAAAAAATGTAGAACTCAATGTACTGGATTTTGAAGCGGTTAAAACCTTCGTTTTAGAACACAAGATTGAAATGGTAATTGTAGGTCCGGAAGAACCTTTAGTACTTGGAATTGCAGATTTCTTCAAAAAAGATCCGCTTCTTTCTTCGGTTGCGTTAATAGGTCCTACTCAAGCTGGAGCGGCCTTAGAAGGCAGTAAAACCTTTGCCAAAGAATTCATGCAAAGACATAAAATTCCAACCGCAAAATACGGTTCGTTTACGCTTGACACCCTGCGCGAAGGAATAAATTTTTTACGAACAATGAAAGCCCCTTATGTACTTAAGGCGGATGGACTCGCTGCAGGTAAAGGTGTATTGATTTTAGATGATTTAAAAACAGCCGAAGACGAATTAACACAAATCTTATTGGATGAAAAGTTTGGTGCTGCAGGACAAAAAGTAGTCATTGAACAATTTTTAAAAGGAATTGAACTTTCCGTTTTTGTGGTAACCGATGGGGAGTCTTTTAAATTATTACCAGAGGCTAAAGATTACAAACGAATTGGTGAAAAAGACCAAGGGGAAAACACAGGGGGTATGGGTGCTGTTTCGCCCGTTCCATTTGCCGACGCAGCGTTTATGGATAAAGTACTTAATCAAGTAATTATCCCTACCATAAAAGGTATTAAAAAAGAACAAATTGACTATCGCGGTTTTGTATTTTTTGGATTGATCAACGTAAAAGGCGATCCCTATGTGATTGAATACAATTGCCGAATGGGTGATCCTGAAACGGAAGTTGTCATCCCACGTATTAAATCCGACTTACTTGATTTATTAGAAGGAGTAGCCACAAAAACATTATCTGAACGGGATGTTCAATTTTCAGAACATTGCGCATCTACCGTTATGATGGTATCGGGTGGTTATCCTTCAACGTATCAAAAAGGTAAAATTATTTATGGCTTAAATGCCGTGACCGATGCCTTAGTCTTTCATGCCGGGACCACATCAGACGGTCCACAAGTAGTTACAAATGGCGGTAGAGTATTGGCGGTAACCTCTTTTGGAAAGACCCTTGAACAAGCCCTTGAACGTTCCTACGCAGGAATTGCTAAAATATCTTATGAGAATGCCTATTTTCGGAGAGATATTGGTAAAGATGTTATCTAATGGGTGAAAATCTATACATAATACTTTTTATTCTTTCTTTAATTGGTTCGGCATTTTTTTCCGGAATGGAACAAGCCTATTTATCCTCAAATCGCCTGCGCATTGAGGTAGAACGAACCAGAGGAAGTTTGAGAGGTCGTATTAACGCTATTTTTTATCGAAATCAATCGACCATGATTGCGATGATGCTTTTAGGGAACAATATCTCCTTAGTCGTTTATGGAATTACCTTCGGTCATTTATTGATAGGGGAATCCAACGAACTTTGGGGTATCAAAAGCGAAATACTCATTCTTTCCATCCAAACCATTTTGTCAACGCTTTTGGTGTTAATAGGTGCTGAATTCTTTCCCAAAGCAATTGCGTCGATTAATCCGAATCGTTTCCTGAATCTTGGAACTTACCCACTGCTTTTGGTGTATGTGATTTTATATCTTCCCACCCAATTTATTCTATTTTTAAGTTTATTACTTCTTAAAGCTACGGGCTCAAAAATGAAGTCCTCAGAAAAGGTGTTCTCCAAAATTGATTTGGAGCATTATGTTGAAGACCTTAATTCGCGAATTTCTCCAGAACAAGAATTAAAGCATGAAATGACTATTCTACAAAATGCCTTAGAATTCAACAATGTTAAGGCTCGAGATTGCATGATTCCCCGTACAGAAATCATTGCCGTGGATGTAACTGAGTCCGTTGAATCCACCCTGTCACTCTTTCAACAAAAAGGCTTGTCAAAAATTGTAATCTATCGCAATTCTATCGATAATATTATTGGATATGTGCATTCATTTGATTTTTTCAGTAACCCAAATTCAATAACTCAAATTTTGAAGCCGATAGGTTTTGTTCCCGGGGTGCTTTCCGGGAAAGAATTACTTGAAACATTTTCAAAACAAACCGGAAATATTGCTGTGGTAACTGATGAGTACGGAGGTACAGCCGGTATCATCACCATAGAAGATGTCATTGAGGAAATTTTTGGTGACATCGAAGATGAACATGATAAAGAAGATTGGTTAGAAGAACAAATATCTGATTCTGAGTACATATTCTCTGCACGAGTTGATATCGATTATATCAACGAGAATTACCCCATCTCACTCCCTGAATCCGAGGAGTACGATACCTTAGGCGGACTCATAACCTATCGCTTGGAGCGTATTCCAACCAAAAATACTGCGCTTGAACTGAGCAACGATATCCGCATTGTGATTGAAGAGGTGAGTGAACGGAGAATAGAGAAAGTACGCTTATTTATTCGCTAATGTCCCTTAACGATCATACATTCCGAGCTGTAATTTTTGATATGGATGGGGTCCTGATCGATTCTGAACCACTATGGAAAATCGCCATGTTGGATGTGTTTTCCTCCTTAGGAAGCACCTTAACGGCTGAAGATTTTCAACGAACCGTAGGGTTGCGAATTGACCAAGTGGTAGAATACTGGAATCACGAAGACCAATGGGGGATTGATGACATTCATTTGGTGGTAGATCAAATCATTGATCGAATGGTCGTTTTAATCGCTGAAAACCCTTTTCCGTTACCCGGTGTTATTGATACCCTAAACTACCTGAGTGAAACGGATATAAAAATCGGTCTGGCGACTTCATCACCCCAACGATTAATTGATGCCGTACTCAAATACCTTAACATGGCTCATTATTTTAACGCGGTGCATTCTGCAGAGTTTGAGCGCTACGGCAAACCTCATCCGGATGTTTACCTAAAAACGGCTGAATCCCTCGGAGTAAAACCGAACAAGTGCCTTGTGATAGAAGATTCTTTAAATGGAGTGATTTCTGGAAAGGCGGCAATGATGAGCGTCGTGTGTATTCCTGAAAAAACCCATTTCCCAAATCCTAAATTAATCGTAGCGGATTATCACTTTGAAAGCATGAGTGATTTTCTGCGTGATTTTCGTGCATAGAGGTAGCGCTACAATTCAAATGGAATGGTAATTTTGTAGATAAAGCAAATCCATTGGAAGATTCATTTGATTATAGAGAGCAAGCAGAAAACCAAGAGCAAGATTACGATAA
>JBEIDV010000023.1:0-17652 GCA_040383285.1 Crocinitomicaceae bacterium
CAAACCATCCTTGCTTGTCTATCAACCGATGTGAATGGAAGTGACCGTTCAGGTGTTCGGTGGTGCGAACTTCGTCGCCCAAGTGGAAGTACCGCTGCCAACTGGACCTTGTATCAAGAGGGAACCTACGCGCCCGGTACAACCAACAGATTTATGCCAGCGATTAATATGGATAAACACGGAAACATTATCATGGCCTATTCTACTTCGAGTAATACGGCGGGTGATTTCCCATCGATTAAAATGACAGGAAGAAAACCTTGTGATCCACTGGGACAAATGACGATGGCAGAAACCACAATAATTGCCGGAGGATCTTCAAAAACTAGCGATACCCGATGGGGAGATTATCACCACATGGCTATTGACGATTTTGACGGAGAGACCTTTTATTACACGGGTGTTTATCGCGATGCGAATTCAACTCGTTCACGCGTGGCGGCTATAAAAATGAACCCGGATGCGAACGATGCCAGCGTAACAAACGCCTATGTAGTTAATCCAGCAACCTTGTGCGGAGCAACCACACAACTTGGAGTGATTGTTCAAAATATGGGAACTGCACCCATTACCTCGGGTACCTTTACGTGGCAGGTCGGGAATGGTGCACCTACAAGTGTCCCATACAATTCAAACCAGTTGAATGCAGTGAATTCAACAGATACCATTTTCGTGACTATTTCCGGATTGGTTTCGGGAAATAACACCGTGGTTATAACAGCATCTGGGGTTAACGGGATTTCGCCAGACGAAAACGCATGCAACGATGCCTTTACCATGACCTTAACGATTGGAGGTAATCTACTCAATGTGGCGTATGCAATTAATAACACACCAAGTTGTACAGGAAGTAACGGTCAAATTACGCTTACGGCTACAGGAGGTACAGGACCATATACTTACTCGATCAATGGGGGTGCAACTCAAGGAAACGGGGTATTTTCGAATTTACCTGCGGGTGTAATCAACTACACAGTAAACGACGCCAATGCTTGTGCAGGACAAGGAACCTTTACCTTGAATCCTCCAGTTTCAATTACGGCAACCGCTACCCCAACTCAAATCCTTTGCAACGGGCAAAGTAATGGAAGTATTCAATTGAGTGCTTCAGGTGGACAAGCAGCGTATACCTATTCGCAAAATGGCGTTACCTATCAAGCATCAAATGCGTTCACTGGGTTAGCCGCAGGAACCTATACCTTGTACGCAAAAGATGCGAACGGTTGTGTAGGTACAGTTTCTGCCACCATTACTGAACCGTCTGCCATTTCGTTAAATGCAGTTCCTTCTGCTATTTCATGTTTTGGAGAAACGAACGGCAGCGTGATAGCAACAGCAACAGGTGGTACCGGAGCGCTTACCTTTAACATCAATGGCGGAGCCTATGGAAATGCGAGTACCTTTAATAACCTGGGTGCGGGAACCTATACCGTTGGTGCTCAAGATGCCAATGGTTGTGTGCAGACATTCCAAACGACGGTGGTGGAGCCAACTCAAATTGTAGCCTCGGCAGTGTCGACCCCATCAACGGGTGCGAATGGAACCGTAACAGCGAGTGCTACAGGTGGAAACATGCCGTACACCTATAGCATCAACGGGATTAATTTTTACTCAGGGGTGTTATTTAGCAATTTAGCGCCTGGAACTTATACGGTTTCTGTAAAAGATGTCAATGGGTGTATTGGAACCGTGCAAGTGACTGTGGAAGAAACTCAAGGATTAGAAGATGAAGATGGATTTGAAGTTAGTTTACTTTACCCAAATCCAAATCAAGGGGTGTTTGAATTAGAAATTCAAGGAGTAATTGGAGATGTGGTAGATTGTAAATTATTCACAACGGATGGCAAATTAGTATCAAGCTTCCAGTTGGGTGCTGTAAATGGGGTGGCTAAAAACACCATTGAAATGTCACATAAATTGGCTGCAGGAAGCTACTTTATCGGGGTATACAACCAACAACGTGCAGAAATCATTCGCTTCGTACGCGAATAATCCAAGCCAAAACGATGGGTTATAGACCACTTATTTGAGCTCAAATAAGTACCTTTGACGTGCATGCAGAACGACCGTAAATTAATCATAGCTATCGATGGCTATGCTTCGAGTGGAAAAAGCACCTTGGCCAAAGCCTTAGCCGATGCACTTGGCTACGTATTTATTGACACGGGAGCTATGTATCGGGGGGTCGCCTATTTTTCATATATCAATGGATTATATAGTAATGATTCGATTCATGAAGAAGCACTCATTAACCGATTAGACGAGGTCCATTTAGTATTTGGCGAGCCAATAGAAGGAAACGACCGTCCCTTATTGTTAAATGGTAAAAATATCAATGACCCCATTCGAAGCAGCGAGATTTCAGCGCTTGTTTCGCTCGTTGCCGTAATCCCAGAGGTCCGTACTAAACTGGTGGATTTACAACGTCAGATGGGAACGCACGGCGGGATTGTAATGGATGGCAGAGACATTGGTACCGTAGTATTTCCGCAGGCCGATTTAAAAATATTTGTTACTGCAGACCTTGATATTCGTGCGCATCGAAGGTTTATTGAAATGCGAAAGCAAATGCCCAACATTACCTTGGAAGCGGTTAAAGCCAACCTGTCCTCAAGGGATGAAATCGACACAACACGTGCGATTGGTCCCTTAAAGCAAGCGGAAGATGCCATTCTTTTTGACACCGGATTACTCACGCGAGAAACCCAACTTGAAAAAGCACTCAGCTTAGTACATGAACTGTTAGCAAAATGAAAGCACTCCTCGCCATCCTTACGGTTCGTTTCTTGATCTTCTCTTGTGGAAATGAGGAAGTCATGGATGATCCAGGATTACCAAAAGAACCCACTGACCAAGAAGGCGGTGATTTGAGAAGCCGGGCTGTCCGTCACGTGGAAGCACAATTAAACATTGCGGGAACAGAACGTTATGGCTTGTCTATTATTAGGCAAAATTTGGATGGGGACGACAAAGAAGATGCGATCATTACCGTAAATCGATTCAATTATGCCCTGGAAATGGCTAGGCAATCTCCCAATGCAGCAAAACTTGCAGAGATCGGTTATTTGGGAAATTATAACTACATTTTTTATTACGATGGCGGATTAGATTTGATTTCCCCAGCGATTGCAGTACCCTCTTCTCCATACCTTCCGCTGGAAATTTCATTTGAACCCATTACCTCGACCGAATACAGTGATGTTTTAGTTACTTATCGAATCAGAAATTCAGCATATCGCGCATTTTTCACGGTAGAGAATCATACCCCCGCCCGATACTTCGAATGGCCATTATATGATGAACTGGGCACACCCCGCGCCAAAGCGTTTGCCTTTGCTTATCTATCCACGGCGAGCAACCCAAGAAAGAACATTCAAATCTACCAAGCAAATATTACCTTAGCTGATACCGTAAAGAATTTCAATATTGCTAAGCCATTAATCAACAAGCAAGCGAAGTTATTACACGAGTTCTTTTACTTGCCAGCAAAACAAACCTACGTTACCAAAAAATGAGTAATCAAACCGAAGAAATTCTCGACATTGATTGGGAAAAACAAGCATTCAAACCCTGGGGAATGGAATTAAAGACGTTTTGCATGTTCATGCATCTAAGTCAATTTGCCTCATCAATAATCCCAATGGCGGGTATTATTTTGCCAATAGTAATGTGGCAGCAATTTAAACATCAAAATGAACACATCAATCAGCAAGGAAAAAGCATTATAAATTTCATGCTTTCTATTGTTGTTAGTTGGGTTGTGGTTATTTTTCTATATATCCTCTTCTTCATGTTGGTGCTCGTTGCAGCTCAAGAAAAAAGTACCTCTAGTATTATTTGGTCCTTTGGAATCATGCTCATTTTGATCATCGTGCTTTCTATTTCTAGCCTTGTGTATCTTCTTTATGTAATTCTCGCTGCACTAAAGGCTAATAATGGTCAAATTGGAACCTATCCCTTAACCATAAAATTTTTCAGATGAAAAACGGTCATACCGAAGTCCGCGAATTTTACGACGAATACGTTGCTGAACAGGCGAACACAGGAATTAATGACCGCATTTATGGAGTTTATGAACGACTCATCGGACTTGGTTTAAAATCTCATAGTTCAGTGCTTGAACTTGGGTGTGGCATAGGAATGATGACTTCCCTCCTGAAACGAAAAATTAACCAAGGAAAAATTCACGCCATCGACATTAGCGAAGCCTCCATCGCATATGGGAAAACACACGTTGCCACCCCGAACATCACCTTCAGCACGCAAGACATTACCGCATTTGAAACCACATTAAAAAACCCTGATTTCATCACCTTGATTGATGTGCTCGAGCATATTCCCCTTGAAATGCATGCGGCCTTATTCAAACGAATCTCTGCGGTTATGGGACTTAATTCACACTTCGTAATTAATCTACCAAACCCAGACTATATCGCTCATGACATCGCCTTAGAGGCAGATTCCTTACAGGTGATTGACCAACCCGTTCCTTTTGCCTCCTTAATTCAACAACTCGATGATGCGGGCTTAGAATTAATGCAGTTTGAGAAGTATGGACTTTGGCATCACGATGAATACCAGTGGTTTGTATTGCGCAGTAAACGTCCATTCACGGAAGAATCCATCGATACGAGCTTATCATTTTATCAAAAAATCAAACGAAAAATCAAACGGTGGCGGATTAAGCAATTAAATAAATAACCGGGTGCTCCCTTCGACTTCGTTTCATTTCATTCACTTCGCTCAGGGACCTTGCACCCGGTTATTGCGCACCACGTGGTTAATGCTACTTCAAGAAATAATCCACCCACGCATCCATTTGAGTAATGGAATTTGGACGGAGCAAGATTTCCCGTTTGGCGTCCAATAAAAACATGGTGGGGGTTCCGAACACGTAGTATGAGGTAGCAATGGGGCTGTTCCATTTGCCGTAATCGCAGTAGGACGTGAAGGGAAACGCTTGCACAAACTGCTCAAATGCTTCTTTGGTTTCGTCCAAGGAAACAAAGACCACCTCTACCCCTTTGCCTTTCCATTTTGGATACAGGTTGGCAATTTTGGGTACTTCTTCTTTGCAGGTTTCGCACCAACTCGCGCCAAAAACAACTAAGGTATAAGGGCTTTTAAGTTCCGAGAGTTTCTTGAGTTTTGGAACAGACGACTTCAAATTGACCTTGAATTCCATGTCGGGAGCAATGTTCCCTTTTTTCATCGCTCTGTAGGTTTCGAGTTGTTTTGCCAGGTCGGAATTGATGGTGCAACTGCTCTCGTTCAAGACTTTCAAGGCGAGGTATTCCGACGCCTGAAACAAAGAGTGACGTTCGAGGAGGTCAAAGAGGTAATCCGTTACTTCGTTCAAGCGGGTTTCGTTTTTTACGAGGTGCAACATCATGGAATCAATGGACACCTTCATTTCTATATACACCGAATCCAAGGAACGACCGGAATTTTCTAGGAGCCAGAAATGGCTTTCGATGGCGTCTTTGAGTAAGCCGCTGCGGTAGAGGCGTTCGTCAGTGTAATCGAGTGTTCGAAAGGCGGTGATGGTTGCTGGAATTTCTTCTGTACGATATTGGGCAATGGTGGAAACGTCGCTTACCAACCTTCGAATGGGCAAGTACCAACGAACGTACCACGAAGGATTGAGTGCCTCGAGGTAGGCTTGATCCTCTTGTTTGATGCGAACCTTTTCTGATTGGATGGCCTGTGAGGGAACAGCTTGGACGGCAAACATACTGTCTAAGGTGTAAATCTTTTCCAAATAACCCCACGCACTGAGCGCTTGTTCGCGTCGGGGATGTTGCACTGCGTAGGTGGCGAAGGCTTGGTTTTGCTGGCCCTCCAGGATTTGCACGCTTTCGGAAAAACTGAGGTGACCGCCTTGCAAACGAATGCGCTCGTTTTTATCGAGGATTAAAAAGTAGGGTTTATTCTCGGCCGTGATGAGATAGCCAATGGCCGGTTTATCGGTTTTAAAGGAAAACGAAAAGGTACCGTTTGCCCCTACCTTAACGCTGTCGAGGGTACGTGATTGAATGCCTTGAAAGGTTCCAAAACGCACGAGTTCTCCCGCCATGGAGGGAAATGTAGCGGTGATGGTTTGGGCATTCAAAAACATGCCCCAAACTAAACACCAAAGTAAGCTTAACATTTTAATCATCTACAAATTTTTAAATAGCCAATAACCATTGCCAAGCAGGAACAACGTTTATGATACCTTCTTGGACTTCAAGTTCTTTTGTTTCATCGTAGGTGATAATCCATGAATTAGTTATTCCAAACGCTTTCATGGCAGATCGTAATCCAATCACCTCTCTTTCTAATGTTTCGGGATTTTTAATACTATATGAGACTTGAATTAACATTCCCTTTTCAGGAATATAAAAATCAACTTCGGTTTTTCTTTTAAGAAAATAGGGATGCTCCCCTCTTCTTCTTAATTCAATGTAAATCTGATTTTCAAGTAGTTTTGTGGGTTGGTCGATTAGAAACAAACCTAAAATCCCGTTGTCCAGAAAGTAATACTTTTTATTCGTTTCTTTTTCGGTGAATTTGCTGTGGAAATTGGTAATAGAAGCGATTAAAAAAGAGGACTCAAGGTAATTCAGATAATCAAATAGGGTATTGTTACCAATGCTAACCCCTGTCGATTTGATTAAATTTTTTATGCGATTGATAGAGGTTTCGTTATTGACACTTTCTGCCAGTTTCTTCACCATCAATTTCAGGGTAACAACATTGGAAACCTTATATCTTGCGATGAGGTCGCCATAAAATAGTTTCTGATAAACACTCGAGAGAAATTCACGTTTATCGTTCATTTGCAGCAGCTCTGGAAACCCCCCGAAATGCAAATACTCCTCATATTCCTTTATAATTTTGTAGCGTTCGGAAGAGTATTTGGTTTTGGAAGTCACGCTAAGTTCTTTGAAGTATAAATATTCGCGAAACGAGAGAGGAAGGATTTCTTTATTGATAAAACGACCTCCCAATGTGCTTGCAATTTCATGACTCAACATTTCCGCATTGCTTCCCGTTACAAAAATTCTCCGACCTTCATCTGCCAAACGACGAACAAACTTTTGCCAATGCGGCACATTTTGGATTTCGTCTAAAAAGATGATAGGCATCCATTCAAACAGCTCAAAATAGGCATCAAGAATATATTGCAAGTCATGATGCGTAAGCTCCAACAAGCGTTCATCTTCAAAATTGATGAATAACAACTGCTCGAAATTTTCCTTGCTGAATTTTTCTTGAATAATCTGATATAAATAATAGGATTTCCCGGCGCGTCGCAAACCGGTAAACGCATAATTTGCTTCATTCTCAAAGGTTATTTCCCTTTTGATGAGCCTGATATTTTTCAACCATTCTTGTCGTTCAACGATTATTTTCTTGAAAATATCTTTCATTTACATCTTACCTATAGTACAAATATAATTAAATATATCTTATACAAGAGATGTAAATATTCGTTTTTGTATTGATAACACGCAATAAAAAACCAAACTTTACCTTATGATTTGATAATAAAAGGAATGAACTTTGAATAGATTGGGCCTGAACGCGAACCCCCAACATGAAACATCCTAAACGTAATTTAATTCTGAGCATTTTCTGTTATTAACCAAAATACGCCGCACTTTTTTTTGGCGCTACCACTAAGGCAACTATTCTTATTATTTTAACTTACCATTTATTCCATTGCATTAGAACCCAAGTGAAGAGAGTGCAATTACATTTACTCCATCGTTTCGCACATAGCTTAACCCAGTTCCAGTAATCACATTCAATGATTGTAACTTTGTGCTACTTGAGTCTTCTAAAATTGAAGCAAATTTCAACAATTTGTTCGCTGCATCATCAATTTGCCCGATACCTAATTTGATTTCAAAAGCACAAAATTCGCCGGAGTGCTTTTGCACAATAGCATCGACTTCCAAACCCGTTGAATCATAATAATGAAATACGTTAGCGTCATTCGCTTGCGCATAAACTCTCAGATTATGAACGACGAGGGATTCAAACAAAAAACCGGTTAATTTTAAATCTTTTAACAAGGCTTCTTTTCCTATACCTAATGAAGCTACTGCAAGCGCAACATCCGAAAAATGACGTTTAGCGGATTTACGCAGAGCAGCTGACGATCGGATGTGTGTATTCCATGCAGGTTGATCTTCAATGACCATCAAACGATTTAAGGCTTCTAAATAATCGTAAATGGTGGGACGAGAAATATCGGTGTTTTCATTTAGTTTTATATCTTTCTCTAGCACTGTGATATCAACGGTTGTGGCTACATTACGTGCAAGTGCACGCAGTAGACTCCGAACTTTCTCGGGATTTCTTTTAACCTCTGAAACGCGGCTCATGTCTACTTCTGCCAAAAAATCAACGTAAGCACGATTGATTTCCATTGCCTGGGCTAAACTTTTATTCAGTAAGCCAGGAAATCCTCCTTTTATGATTCGCTCTACAATACATTCAAGGTCTGTTGGTGTGTCGCTCGTTGGTTGACTCATTCCATTTAACAAGTTACCCAAGCTGATCTCACCTGATGAATACCCCATTTCCTGCCAACTCATGGTGCGCATATCTAAGACGGTAAATCTTCCTGCACCGGAGTGCATTTTCACACGTTCCTCAGGATTTGAGGAACCCGTTAAAATAAATTGAGCCGTTTTATTTCGTAGATCTACTTCATGCCTCACATAATTCCAAATTTTCGGGTATTCTTGCCATTCATCAATCAAGCGGGGTGTATCTCCAAGTAACAATCGCTCTGGAGCTGTTTCCATAAGCAATGGAACCTGCTCGTCTCGATCAAAAGAAATCATGCTTGCGGCAAGTTGCTTCGCTGATTGTGTTTTACCACAGGCCTTCATTCCACGAATTAATAAGGCGCCCGAAGCATCTAATTTTCGTTTCAATTCTTCGTCTGAAATACGCGCTATATAGGAAAGTTTTGAAGACATACACGTTGTTTTCCGTTACAAATATAGTGTTGTTTTACATTTTATGCTATTTTTATTTTACAAATTATAATACATTTACTTTACATATTATAGATGGTTTGTTTTACAAAGGAGGAATGTCCGCTCCGCCCATGCGGAGGAGGAGGTGGACGAGGCAAGCTTTTTCCACTCCATACGCTTCATGCAAGCTGGCTAAAATCACAACTTTAGGTCATTGTAAAAACTAAAAAGACTAACTTTTGGTCTTTACGATGACTAAAAAGCATATCTTTTGGTCTTTACGATGACTAAAAAGCATAACTTTTGGTCATTACAATGTCTTTTAGTACCTTTGAAATAAAAAAAAATGTTTGAAAGAACCATCCAATCGCGAATCATTGAAAAAATGTACCGTGGAAAAGCTATTATTTTGGTAGGGGCAAGACAAGTGGGCAAAACTACATTGATCAAGGAAATCTTGAAAGGTCAAAAATTTCTATTTCTTGACGCGGACGATCCTTCTACACGAAATCTTTTGCAACAACCAACCACAGAGCAAATCCGAACCATTATCGGGGAAAATAAGTGCATTTTTTTGGATGAAGCCCAACGAATTCCTGGCATTGGATTGACCCTTAAAATTATCACGGATCAATTCAAAAATGTTCAAGTTTTTGCCAGTGGTTCTTCCTCATTTGAATTAGGCAATGTGTTAAACGAGCCCTTAACAGGCCGAAAATGGGAGTATGAGTTGTTTCCTATTTCTTGGGAAGAATATGAGCATAAAATCGGTGTAATTAAGTCAGAACAGCAAATAGAAAACCGATTACTTTACGGAATGTACCCAGAAGTAATCAATAACCAAGGGGACGAGCGTGAGACCTTAAAGAATCTGGTAAACAGTTACTTATACCGCGATTTATTATCTTTTTCAGAAATTCGAAAACCGGAGGTTTTGGAAAAACTTTTGCAGGCTTTAGCATTGCAGGTTGGGAGTGAAGTAAATTACAATGAATTGTCCAATTTGCTTGGAATCAACAAAATTACCGTTCAGAAATACATAGATGTTTTAATGCAAGGCTATATCATATTCAAATTGAACAGCTTTAGCCGAAACGTACGCAACGAAATCAAACAAAACCGGAAAATATACTTTTACGACAATGGCATTCGAAATATGCTGCTGGGAAATTTCAATCCCTTGGATTTAAGAGCCGATAAAGGTGCCTTGTGGGAAAATTTTTTAATGGCTGAACGGAGAAAGCAGCACTTGTACAAAGATACCTTTGCCAAGATGTATTTTTGGAGGACAAAGCAGCAGCAAGAAATAGACTTGGTAGAAGAGGTGAATGGGGAAATAAGCGCCTATGAATTTAAATGGAAACGAAAAAACACTAAATTTCCTCAACGCTTCATCGATGCCTACCGCGCCAATGTGATGATCGTGGATCGAGAGAATTTTAGATCCTTTGTAACTATCCAAACCGACCTAAGCGCTATTCCCTCATGATTCTGTTCTCCTTTGGTTACAAATCGAATAACATTCTTTCACGCAACAAAAACCCTAAGGTAAATCAGCTGCCTTAGTCTATTAAGCGGTTTCCGCTCGTTATACTACATACAAGCTAACCACGGTTTCCCGAAAAAGCTAGCCGAGTGGACCTACCGAAGGTAGGGTTGTCCGCTCCGCCCAGGTTTAGGCGGACGAGGCAAGCTCAATAAAAAATAAGCACGTAACTATAATTACCTTAAGGCTAGGTCATGTTTAATTTTTCCTGAATAAACGCTTTTAAATCAGGTATTTTATTGGTAACAATATCCCAAACTTCTTCGGTATCTATTCCAAAATAATCGTGGGCAATTAGATTACGAAAACCTTTAATTTTATGCCATTCAATGGCAATATTTGTTTCGATAAAGCTTGGTTCCAAGCGAAGTACAGCTTCGCCGATGACCACGAAGTTCATAAGACAGGCATCGAAAGATTCTTCATCGTCTTAAAATGCCTCCCATGAGTCTAAATCAGCGGTAAAACGTTGGATTTTATCGATGGCTTCGAGCATAGATAACAAGGCTAATTCGTTGCTCTTAGGCATAAATAGCATCTTTTAAGATATAATCTTTAGCAAATGGTTTGATGTGCTTCACATTGCAAATGTCAACAGAGCGTTTGAAATGCTGCTCCAAAAATTCACGTAAGGCCCATTTCAAATCAAAAACACCCTGCGTATGATGTTCCAATTCAATGAGAATATCAATATCGCTTTCAGCATTTTGTTCATTTCTAGCATAGGACCCAAAAATGCCAATTCGTGTGATGTGGAACTCCGAACAAATGAAAGTTTTGTTCGATTTAAGAAATTGCATTATTTCATGTTGGTTGGTCATATCACAATAAAAGTAATATTATTTTTAATTTTTCAAACGCAATCCCTTGTCATTTGTTTCCGCTCGTTACGCTTCATACAAGCTAACCACGGGTTCCCGAAAAAAGCTAGCCGAGTTGCCCTGACGTGCTTCGCAGCCAGGATAATCTCGGGAAAATAAATCGCTTCAACTTAATTCTTAATACAACGAACACTTAATCCATATCCCCTATAACCAGTCGTGAGAGTCACACCATAACTAACATGATTTGAATGACCTCCATTTATAGTTGAAGTCCATAATGCCCCCAGTTCAGCCACATTAGAAATACTACCATCATGTGGATTCCGTCTTCCACTAGCAGTTAATTTCAGTATTGAATTAAATGCAGTGCTTAATGAACTGCCAGCTGTAATTATAGAATTAATCTCCGATAAAGTTGGAATCCTATAACCTAATGGACAGGGATTGTTAAATCCATTAATTCCTTGCCAAAGATTGTTGTTTTGAGGTGATCTCCAATCTCTGGGGATTTGAGTTCCGGTAATTATATAAAGTGAATGTGCAGGTTGATCAATTGAACTCAATGAAAATGTAGTCCCAGAGGTTCGGCACTGGTGACCATCGGCCCGTCGCCCCCACTGGTACAGGTCTCCGTATGCGTTTTGGTCGGTGCTGGAGGTAGCCACTTGGCTTGCGCCAAGGTTACGGTCCATCCAAATCTGCCCCGTACTGGGGTTAGTGACATCGTTAACAATAGTTACGACACCGTTGCAATTTACAGTATTGGCCGGATATTGTGGTTGGGCGGCAGCTACACTAACCGTAAAGGAACACGATTGCCCGCCTAAGGCAATGGCAAAGCTCGCCGTTCCTGAACTTGCAGGGGTGCCGGTTATGGTATAAGTCACGCTACCTGCACCGTTGGCCAGGGTGCCTGCCGCTAACGAAGCTGTAAGACCTGTAACACCCATGGAAGCAACGTTTTGTGCCGCATGAAAACCGCCGTTACCGCTTGTGTAAGGTACGCTTGCGCTCACGTTGTTTGCGGCCGAACCGCTGAACAAATTGCCGGCAGTAGTAGAACCTCCACAATTTAACGCACCCAGTGCACCTACGATTTCTTTAATACAACGGACCGATAAACCATGTCCTCGATTATATGAATTCATATATGCTGCACCACTAAAAAAATATAAATATCTTGATTGTGATGCTGCGATGGTACTAGTCGAATAAATACCAATTTGACCGACTATATTTAACCCTCCGTTAGAAGCATACCTATCTCCTCCCATTGATAGCTTTAGAGGTGAATTGAATGCTCCAATAAAATCATTTGAAGACCAACTTGCCCGCTCTAAATCAATTTCTGCTTCTGTTGGCAGTCTAAATCCGCTGGGGCATGGATTATTAACCCCATTCACTCCTATCCATAAATTGTTATTTTGAGGGCTTCGCCAGTCAGTGGGTGCATTAGGTGCTAAAATAAAGTTGCCATGTGCGGGTTGATCCACCGAGCTTAAAGTCGCCGTTGTTGATGAGGTACGGCATTGATGACCATCCGCACGTCTGCCCCATTGGTACAAATCTCCATAAGCGTTTGGGTCCGTACTAGAAATTGCCACTTGAGTAGCGCCCAGGTTTCGGTCCATCCAAGTTTTTCCGGTAGTGGGGTTGGTTACGTCCACAACGGCGGTGGCTCCTGCTGCGCAGAATACGCTGTTGGCAGGGTATTGAGCTGCAAGCGTGGTAACGGTTAATGCTAAGTTACATGATTGGCCACCCAATGAAATAGCAAACGTTGCCGTTCCTGCACTTGCAGGGGTGCCGGTTATGGTATAAGTTACACTACCAGCACCGTTCGCAAATAAGCCCTGCGACAAAGTTGCCGTTAAACCCGTAACCCCAGTAGAGGCAATGCTTTGAGCCGCATAAAAACCTCCGTTACCTCCAGTATAAGGTACGCTTGCCGTTACATTTGAAGCCGATTGCCCGCTGATGATGTTTCCACTTTGGGTGGCTCCGTTGCAATTGAGAGTTCCAACAGCACCAACGGTTTCCTTTACGCAACGGACCGAGAAGCCGACCGCTCGGGAGTTGTCGTTCATGGTGGCAGCGAAGCTGGTGAAGATCAAGAAGCGTGAGTACGTTCCACTTACCGTGCTACTCCAATAGTAGCCGTTCGAGCCGACTTGGTGGAGCGATCCAGGGCTGACGTCGCGGTAGCCCGCCAAGGTCCATTTGAGCGGAGCGGCAAATGCACCTGCACCGTTGTTACTGCCCCAACTCAAGCGCTCGTTGTTGAGTTCCGTTTCGGTGGGTAGGCGATACCCGCTCGGACACGGGTTATTTACCCCGTTTACGCCTTGCCACAGGTTGGTGTTTTGTGGGCTTCGCCAGTCGTACGGGGCATTGGGAGCTAATATAAAGTTACCATGGGCTGGTTGGTCCACCGAACTTAAAGTAGCCGTGGTAGGAGACGTACGGCACTGGTGGCCATCGGCTCGTCGTCCCCACTGGTAAAGGTCTCCGTAGGCGTTTTGGTCGGTGCTGGAAGTAGCCACTTGGCTCGCGCCAAGGTTACGATCCATCCAGGTAAGACCCGTAGTGGGGTTGGTAACGTCCACAATGGCGGTGGCTCCTGCTGCGCAGAACACGCTGTTGGCGGGGTACTGATTAGCCCAAGAGACTACCACAACGGTAATGGAACAAGTTTGACCTCCAATAGCCAAGTTAAATACAGCATTTCCAGCAGTATTTGCTGTTCCACTGAGCGTCAAAACTAAATTACTGGAACCGGCAGGAATCATACCGTATCCACTGGTTAAGGTTAATCCCGTTACACCGGTAGAACTATATGCTTGGGAAAGGTAAGTTCCACCGCTGCTGGCTGTAATTGGAATCGTTACATTAACTCCGTTGATCGCTACAGTACTGTAAACCGTTGCTGATACGGTAGCATTCGCACAATTGAGTTGCGAAATTATAGCTCTTGGTGATTTAATCTGTCCCCCAAATAACTGCGCGTGTATTGGGCGTATTGAAACAAGCAACAAGAGTAACCATAGATTTTTCATAAGGTAAAAGAAGTATGGTTTAATTCTCGGTAGCCATGCTCACATACACAACATTCCCCCCAACAATGAACGAATAAATATGGGTTTTTCCATTCGTCATTGGCATGGTTCCCATGTACTTAAAGGTAAATCCGTTGGCAGAAAAAGTAGCAGTACCCGTGTTGGTAAGGCTTGTTAGAATCATCGAATACGCTCCGCCATCTTTAAGATTGGATAATGTAAAAGCCGTACCTGTAGCAGCACTAAACGCCAGGTTACTCAATCCAAAATCAATGGTGCTTCCATTCCCGGCATTCAACGAGGTGGTATTGGTAGCAGCTCCCGTCACTTCCAATTTACTCGTTGGCGTTGAACTTCCAATACCTACATTGCCTCCGTTGTTAAAAATATTTGAGTTATTCACCACCCATTGCGAACCATTCCAATACGGCGTATTTCCGGCAACGGAACCGCTGCTAAGTAAACCCGTCGGTCCTTGAGGACCTTGCGGACCCGTGGCTCCAGTAGCTCCTGTTGCACCCGCTGGACCTTGAGGACCAGTAGCGCCCGTAGAACCTGTAGCGCCAGTAGGACCAGCAACACCCGGAATTCCTTGTGGACCAACCAAAGAAACGCCTGCTGGCCATGTGCCGTTGGCTTTAGGACCGAACAATTCATTGGTAGCGGTATTAATGTAAAAGTCTCCATTGGCGCCTGTTCCTGCAGCGGGGTTGGTGATACCGTTTAAAACTGCAGTTCCGTTGGTGCCATTCGTTCCGTTTGTACCGTTCGTTCCAGCAGGACCCTGTGGACCTGTCAAACCAATAGGACCTTGCGCCCCCGCTACGCCGGCCGGACCTTGGAGGCCGGTTGCGCCCGTAGAACCTGTAGCGCCAGTAGGACCAGCAACACCCTGAATTCCTTGTGGACCAACCAAGGAAACGCCTGCTGGCCATACACCGTTAGCCTTAGGTCCAAATAATTCATTCGTGGCAGTGTTTATATAAAAGTCCCCATTGACCCCTGTTCCTACAGCGGGGTTGGTAATTCCGTTGAGAACTGCCGTTCCATTTGTGCCATTCGTTCCGTTTGTACCGTTCGTTCCAGCAGGACCAGTCAAACCAACTGGACCTTGAGGACCGGCTACGCCTTGTATTCCTTGAGTCCCAGTCGCTCCTGTTGGACCTGTCAAACCAATAGGGCCTTGCGGGCCGGTAATGTTGGAGATTAATACCCATGTTGTGCCGTTGGTTTTCGTGTACACATTTCCGGTGGCTGTATCGAGGTAATAATCACCTACCAGCCCTAGATTACTTGCAGGTACTCCTGCGCCATATTTCCATTGATTTACTAAATTCCCCGAAGACTTGGCATACAAGGCATAGGGAACGCTCATCATCTGCTGGGTTCCATAAGGCATGTAAATAATTGGAGCTGGCAAGCCCGAAAAAGCTACCCCAAGATCTAAATAAAAGGGTCCGTTAGCCCAGTTAATGTTCGCAAAAGGACCTCCATTCAAAAAAGTTCCGTTGCCAATCACAAAATTTACCAACCCAAATTGGTCGGTAGTTACGTTTTGTCGTTCCGAATAAACTACCGTTCCGGTAGTAGAGGTTTGCCGAATATTCACTCGAATCGCAACCGGAGTATTAGCGGCCAAGGCTCCAGTGTTGTTTCGTATGACCGCTTGGTAATTAATGCCGTTGGGCGCTTGGGCATATGAAAGCGTTTGAAACAAGCTTACTGCCAATAAAAGCAGGAGGATTAGGTTCTTTTTCATGTTTAGGATTTAATGAGTTTTACTTGGTGAATGAATTTAAAATTTATTAATAACAAGAAAATTAATTTTTAATACAACGCACCGAAAAGCCGCTAGCTCGATTTCTTGAACTAAATGAAGCAGAATTAGATGAAATTTCCATTATCCTCGATTCATTACCATTTACGGTGCTAGTCCAGTAACCACCATCCGAACCAGCAGTTAAATTCTGATTATATCCGCCATTATTTTCATCGCGATCACCAGCAACAACCAACTTTAAAACCGAAGCAAAGGCTCCTGCACTGTTGCTGGTTGTCCAAGACAAACGCTCGCTGTTTAATTCAGTTTCTGTAGGCAATCGGTAGCCAATTGGACAAGGGTTATTCACCCCGCTGACGCCTTGCCATAAGTTCGCATTCTGAGGACTTCGCCAATCATTCGGATTATTGGCGGCCAAAATGAAATTACCATGTGCCGGTTGGTCTACCGAACTTAAGGTAGCCGTAGTAGGTGAAGTACGGCACTGGTGATTATCAGCAGCTCTACCCCACTGAAAAAAATCTCCATAAGCATTTTGACTTGTTGAGGATAAAGCGACATTATTTGCCCCTAAATTTCGATCCATCCAAATTCTACCTGTAGTTGGGTTGGTGACGTCATTGATTGTTGTTGCAGCAAAATTGCAAAGGGATGTTAAGTTAAGTATACAAGTTTGACCTCCCAAGGTTATTAGAAATGTTACCGCACCTGCTTGTGCTGGTATTCCTGATATGGTGTATACTAAACTTCCATTACCATAATTCAACGAACCAGAAGATAAATTGGCTGTTAAGTTTAATGTATTTGTTCCTCCTCCTCCAATTGTTGAATTAACTGTTTGGGAAGCATAATATCCCGTATTACCGCCAGTGTAATTAATTGTTGCTGTAACATTAGAAGCATTTATACCATCTGTTAGGATACCTGATATTACTGCCCCAGCACAATTTAAAGTTGATATTGACCCTACTGGAGGGATAACGTTGATAATAAACGAACAAGATTGTCCTCCAAAAGTAACGGCAAAACTTGCTACACCCGATGAGGTAGGAGTTCCCGTAATAGTAAAAACAAGGTTTCCGGAACCGTTCATCAAAGTGCCCTGTGGTAGTGACGCCGTTAATCCCAATACCCCGGTAGACTGATAACTTTGAGCTACATACATAGCACCGTTTCCACCTGTATATCCTAATGTGCTAGTTCTGTTTGATACAACTTGACCACCCGTTACTTGCCCGTTTGTTATAACTCCCGCACAATTTAAAGAAGAAATATTTGGTTGTAAGACCGAAACATTTAAGGTGCAAGATTGTCCTCCAAAAGTAACGGCAAAGCTTGCTACACCCGATGAGGTAGGAGTTCCCGTAATAGTAAAAACAAGGTTTCCGGAACCGTTCATCAAAGTGCCCTGTGGTAGTGACGCCGTTAATCCCAATACCCCGGTAGACTGATAACTTTGAGCTACATA
>JBEIDV010000024.1:0-17627 GCA_040383285.1 Crocinitomicaceae bacterium
TCAATAAAATCCTGGTTGTCTTGTAAGCGATTGTTCAGGGTCTCCACCATGGCAATGTAACAATCACAGTCTAATTGGTCTTCAATCGTTTTGACCTCAGAGTTAATGATTTTATTTTTTACACCAATAGCTAATAATTGATGAGAGGTTTGAACAGAAAGCTCAATTCGGTGGGTTAGAATTAATACGCGCTTGCCCCATTCTTGCAAATATTGCTTAGCAATGGCCGAAAAAATCACTGTTTTTCCACCACCTGTAGGTAACTGATACAGTAAATTAAACGGATGTTCATTAGTTCTAAACTCGTCAAGTACTTGTTTGACAGTTTGTTCTTGAAAAGGGTATAGTCGCTTGGCCTCGTAAAGGTCGGTATCAATCATGCAGGGGGTAAAAGCGCAAATTTACGTTCCTTTTAGTGAAATCCCATCACTTATTTATAATCTATTCCATTTTGCTGCTAAAATACCACAAGCTACAGCCGCATTTAAGGATTCGGCGCCACCAATTCGAGGGATAGATATACGTTGACTCAGGCAGGGCATAAGCTCTTCAGATATTCCTTTTCCTTCATTTCCGATGACCAAAATGCCCTCAGGTTCCATAGTTATTTCTTGAATTGGAGTTCCATCCATTACAGCACCATAAATGGGCGTTTTAATTCCTTGTAAGTATTCGCCAAGGTTTTTATAAAAAATTGGGACTCGAAAAATACTACCCATGGTAGCTTGAATTGTTTTAGGATTGTAACAATCTGTGGTTTGCTCAGATGCTACAATTTGTTCGATTCCAAACCAATCAGCAATCCGAATTATTGTGCCTAAATTTCCTGGGTCTTGAATGTTATCTAGGCAAATTGTTCTACCCTTTTCAACCAATTGTTTTGTTTTTGGAATCCTAAGTATGGCAAGTATTCCATTGTGATTCTTCAAGGATGAAATGCGCTGCATTTCCGACGGAGAACAATGTTTTATGGGACATGTTGCGTGAGATAGTGCATCAACACTTAATGTTGACTCAAAAACGATCATGATCGGTTCAAACTGCTCCTGTTGTAGGGATTCAAATACTAATTTACTCCCTTCGATAATAAAACACCCCGTTTCCTTTCTGTTGGTTTTGTCGTGTAGTGACCGAATCCATTTAATATCTGCTGAAGTAAGCTTTTCCATTGCTTGAATTTCTTAATTTTGCTTTAAATAATGAAGAAAGTAATCCTTTTTACCATATTGATTTTAAATGTGCTATCGAGTTGTCGGATTGCAAAAAATGTTCCTTCTGGGTATTATTTGTTGCATGAAAACGAGGTGAAATTACAAAAAACGAGTGGATCCTTAGCAGAAGCTGATTTAGAAGCGGTAATTAGGCAGCAACCGAATCAAACGTTGTTAGGAGTTCCCGTGCGTCTAGCTATTTTTAATGCCGTTGATTCTTCAAAGGTGGCTAGAAAACGTCAAAACAAAAATTTAAAGCTTATTGCTTCGAATCAAGATGCGTTGGATAAAATGGATCGAATTAATGATAAACGTATAACAAAAGCAAGATCAAAAGGAAGAGATTTTTATACCGAAAAGATAATTCCGATGAAAGATTTGGAACATCCCAGAAGGTTTTTAAGGGAATGGTTGAAATATAAATACGGTGAAAAACCGGTTGTGTATGATACCAACTTATATGTAAAATCAATTGAACAGATACGTATCCTTTTGAAACGAAAGGGTTATTACGAAAGTGAGATTCAATCAAAAGTCATCATTGATAGCGTTAAAAGAAAAGCAAAAGTCATCTATCAAATAAATGCAGGAAAGCCTTTTATTATCGATTCGATTTATCTCAAGGGACCCGATAAAGTAGTCAATTTATATAAAGCCTATGTGAACCGAATTGAGAAAAGCAATGGGGAACATCCGTTAAAAATGAAAACGCTAGACGAGGATTTATTAAGTCAACACAGCGAGTTGGTTGCCCGAGAAATGAGGGATATGGCCTTGTTTGGTTTCTTAGGATCGAATCTGCGGTTTTTAGCAGATACCAATGCAAGGAACAAAACGGTTACCTTAGGCATTGAGTTTTTACCGCGCAGTGTGCCTCATCCAAGTATTGAAGATAGTTTCATAGTAACATCGTTTAAAGATTACTATGTAAATCGTGTGATTTTTCATTTAAGTGATAGCAATCGGGTGAAGGGTTCCTTCAAGAATTATTTGCTTTCCAAGGGGTTAACGAATGAAATAGATTTGTTTGAACCGGGATTCCTAAACACAGCTGAACGTGCAGAATACAGGAAATTGAAATGTGATCAAAATGCGATGAAGCGTTTTAAGCTTACTAAGCATGACCTTAATCCCTTTCGAATGGTTGATGTACAGTTTAATGGGAATAAGCCGGGTGTTAAACCTCATTTACTTGAATTGCAAAATTATTTGGAACCGACAAATTACTTCAAAGAAAAATATTTGGAGCGCAGTTATCAGTATTTAAGTCAGTTAAACTTATTCTCAACCATAAAACCTGTTTTTAAAGAGGTTTCAGGAAAAAATCAAGTTGATGTTCATTATTATTTGGTTCAAGCTAAAAAACAAACTTTCTCGTTTGAACCGAGATTTACTTCTTCGTTTGGTTTGCTTGGTGTTAACGCATCAATGAATTATATTAATAAAAATGTATTTCGCGGTGGTGAGAAACTAACCATATCTGTTGGTGGTGGCTTCGAATCTCAACCCATTGTGTTTGATGACGGTACCCGTGGGGGCAGAGCGTTTAATACCCTTGAGTTTGGTCCAAATGTCAAACTTGAAATCCCGGGTCTGATTCCTGCACCGGTTTGGGTTCTTTCTAAACGACAAAAACCTACTACGATTATTGGGGCGGGTCTTAACTTTGAGCGGCGAGATATTTTTACTCGACGGGTCTTCCAAATGAATTATACCTGGCGATGGAGGGTAGATAAAACCCAATTATTCACCATCGGCTTACCCTTTGTTTCAACCATTAAGTTTGTGAATTTTGAAAATTCCGATGCGTTCCAGGCGCAAATTAATAGCATGAGTGATTTGTTTTTGAGGAATTCTTACAGTAATCAATTGATTTGGGAAGATTTTAAACTTCAATTTGAGTATTCGAACATAAATAAAGATTTTGCAGCCGACAAAGGGCATTCGGTAAGAAAATCAAATGTCGATATTAATTTCACCTCTTCCCTTACGCTTGCAGGTAGTACCTTAAGTTGGTTAACCGCAAATAAGGACACGATAAGCGGTGGACAACATACCTTTTACGGGAATGTGTTTGCGCAATTTGTTAGAGCGGACAATTTATTAGTTTTAACAAAGAGGTTCAATTCAACATACCAATTAGCAGGTAAATTAATGGCCGGTGTTGGTGTTCCTTACGGAAACTCTACCACCTCTATGCCTTACGATTATAGCTTCTTTGCGGGGGGAGCAAACGATAATAGGGGTTGGAAAGCTCGTATGCTAGGTCCAGGGATTTATAAAAGTTATCTAGATTCAACAGGTACAGCTACACAAATTGGCGATATCCGAATGGGGGGCGCAGTGGAATTTAGATTTTCTATGAGCCAGATGCTAAAATCGGTTGTTTTTGCTGATTTTGGTAATATTTGGACAACCAAAGCAGATGATGATCGAGCGGGCGCAGAAATATCAGCGCAGTTTTTTAAACAGGTTGCCTTAACCTTAGGGACCGGTTTACGCATTGATTTAGATTTCTTCTTAGTTCGTTTTGATATCGGATTTCCAATGTATAATCCTTCCCTGCCGGATAATGCACGTTGGGTTTTTCAAGACCGTACGCCATACTATCTGGAAGGAGTTCAATATTACGGTATATCAGGAACTCCAGATAAACAACTCGAAGCGGCTAAGAGCAAAATGCCTAGACCCTTTATGCCATCACTTAATTTTGGGATAGGCTTACCTTTTTAATATCGATTTCATGAAAAATTATTGGTTCGGACTTGTACTTGTTGTAGGTGTTTCTTGCATGAAGGGTAAACAGGTGGATTTAATTGTACATAATGCAAAAATCCATTGCATGGATGATCAAAATACCGTTGAGGATGCGATGGCAATCAAAGATGGTAAAATTGTGGAGGTAGGTCCTGAACGTCAAATATTGAATAAATACAGGGCAGACGAGATTCAAGATGCAGAGCAACGAGATGTATACCCCGGATTTACTGACGCTCACACGCACATGTTTTCATTGGCTAAGCAAAACCTTGGCGTTGATTTAACCGATTGTAAGTCCATGGATGAGGTGGTAGATCGAATAAGAACCTACCTGAAAAAAAAGAAACATTCTTTTGTCATTGGAAGAGGGTGGGACCAAACGCGTTGGAAAGACGACCGGATGCCAACCAAGGAGTCAATTTCTAAAACCTTTCCTAACATACCCGTTGCACTATATCGGATTGATGGCCATGCCTTGCTGGTGAATGAAGCCTTACTAACTATCATTAGACCATACAAAACATTAATATTAGACGGTCCTTTTGAAACCGGTTTGTTCATCGATAACGACATGTCGATTCCGGAAGCGAAAATGCTGGATTTTTCTGAAAAGGAATATGTGGAGGAGTTGTTGAAGATTCAAGAGAAACTCTATGCGTATGGGGTGACAGGAGTACATGAAGCTGGAGTTTTAAACTGGCAGATTAAGTTGCTAAAGCGATTAGTTCAAGAAGACCGCCTATCCCTGAATATGTATGCCATGCTTAGTGCAAATGAAGAAAATTATCAATTCGCTAAACGGAATGGGGTTATCTCATTAAAGAATTTAAGCGTTCGCAGCTTTAAACTCTATATAGATGGAGCCTTGGGGTCAAGGGGTGCGCTTCTAAAAGCACCGTATGCGGATCAACATGGACATATTGGAATGCAGTTAATAAGTGAGGAAGACTTATCCCTATGGATTGAACGTTGTTTAGCGTTAAACTATCAATTAAATACCCACGCCATTGGGGATAAAGGAAATCAACTCGTGTTGAATGGGTATAAACGAGCCTTTGAACAAAATCCGGATCATCGCTGGCGAATTGAGCACGCGCAGGTAGTTGACCCCTTGGATTTACATTTTTTTGGTGATTATGCCATTTTTCCGTCTGTTCAACCAACCCATGCAACATCCGATCAGGACTGGGCAGAAAACAGGCTCGGAAAGAATCGAATGAAAGGTGCTTATGCATATCGCTCTTTGTATAACCAGTTTGGCATGTTAGCCTTGGGGACAGATTTTCCAGTGGAAGATATTAATCCGTTTTTAACATTGAGGGCAGCGGTCCTCAGAACGGATAAAAATGATTATCCAAAAAATGGTTTTTTTGTGGAAGAAGGATTAGATTTAAATACAGCATTAAAAGGGATGACCATTTGGCCTCAATTTGCTTCTTTCAGTGAAACGGAACGCGGTATGTTAATTCAAGGCATGGAAGCGACATTTTTCCTTTGTGCAAAACCCATATCAACAAAAGAGATACCAGTAGAAAATTACTCCTTGGCTACGTTTGTACGCGGAAAGAAAGTATTCGATGCTGCGTCCTATTAGAAGGAAGGACAGCTAATTTTTCTGAAGTTTTTCGCTTTCTTTTTACATGCCAAATTCAAGCCAAGAGAAACTTCATGCGATCCACCCGATACCCCATTCCCTAGTTTAGAGACGGTAATGTCGTATGAGTACCCAATTTTGAATTTTGGTGTAGTTATCCCTAAACAAAGAATAAACGCGTCACGATTTCTATACCAAGCTCCTGCGGTGAAATTCTCATATTTGATATACGTACCAATGTTTAATTCTTGGAATCCATTTTGGTACTGATAAATTATGTTTGGCATAATGGAAGTAGAATTTGAAAACTTGTTTCTACCTAACTTAATATTTGCCCCTGCATGACCAGTCAATCTCATCGGTAATTTACTCGTTCCAAGGATCATGGATTCATCTGGAGTATTCAAGTGATGCGCTGCAAATCCGAAATAGAAGATATCTGTATATCCTACAATTCCAGCAGAAGCATCGAAATACCCTCTCTTTCCATTCCCTCGAGGAACATCTCCTGTTTGATAAATAAATCCTCTTCGCGGATCAATCATGTCTCCAAAGGTCAATTTACTCCAATCCAAGTATTTTTGATAATAGGCTGCTCGAGCACCAAACATCATGGAGAATTTACGATTCACTCTTAAATTATACGAGTAAATCGCCCCCACCATCGTGGTTGAAATGGTTCCGCGTCCTTGCTGATCATGAGTTGCAATAAATCCAAGTCCACCTGAAATGCTTTTTACATAGCTGTCGTATGCTAAACTATAGGTGATATAATTACCGGTTAATTGAGGCCATTCATTTCTATAATTCATTGCTATTCGTGGACAGCCTGTTGAACCTGCTAGGGCCGGATTCAAATATATAGGATTCGCATAGAACTGTGTGAAGGTTGGGTCTTGCGCCATTACATCAACAGATACTAAAGATAGCAAGGCCAAAAAGATGATTTTTTTCATGTTCATAGTTACAAATATAAATAACGTCTTGTTTTTCGACTAATGTTCGTGTTAATTCTTAAGGTTAATTGATGAATATATGATGGCTCAATACTCGTCAATGGCTTTGTTTTAAGGCTTTGAGCGATAAAAGAAAAGTTTTCAGCTTGGTACCCAACAAGTGCTCCAAAGGACGCATTCGAACCATAATTCCCTCCAATCACGATTCCTTTTACTTGAATTGTTGCACCAATTTGGGTTAAATTATTAGTTAATCCCACGGTATGACTTAGCATAGGTGAAAACATAATTTCACCTTTTTTAGCGGTAAAATCTGTTCCTATAAACAGGGTAGAGGTTTGATTAGCTCTGGCTATGGTATCAAACTTATTGGTGTGAATATTATCCTGATGCTTTAATAAGTTTTGTGTAGATATCCCAAGATAAACAGGTCCTAAATTCATATTCAAGCCCAAATTTAAATCTCTGTATAATAAGTGTTGTCCAATTGGTTTCGACAAATCATAATTGAATTGCTGAAGTAAGTTTGTGCTGTATTCAAAGCTAGATAGGCTGGTAGTCTTAGCTGAATTAATGGATTTTTGTCCAAATAAATACGAAATAGAAGGTTCAATTGATAAGTATCTACCCATGGCAATTTTAGGGGAGTATATTAATCGAACATTCCAATCTTTTATTGCCCCGTTTCCAAAATCTGTGTAGTTCGCGACGGCACCGAATCCGCTTTTCAAATTTCTTGAGTAACCATCTATGGATAGTTGCTGGGTCAATTTTTGATTAGCACCACCAATCCATCGACCGATGGATGTTGTTTGAAATCGGGTTTGCGAACGGTTTCCTGCGAAAGCATCTGAAATATCTAAATGACTCTTTTCTTGCATAAAGTACACGCGGTCTTTTTGAGTTGCGCTTACTACTTCTTTTCGTAAATATTTTCCTAAAACAGACGAGCGACTTATTTTAATGCTTGGAAAATGAATTTTTAACGGATGTTTGGTTGAAGTATTTTCTTCAGTTGCTGTACTTTTTAATAATTCAAATCCTCCAGCGCAATGGCTGATGTTTGGTTTTGCTATGTGTAATTCTATCGGATTGATTTCTTTAAATACGTTTTGTTTATCAGAAATGTCTAAGGACGATAGGGAGGCAGCAGGATATGAGTTAGATGAAACTGTATGTTGCGCTAGGTTGAAGCCATTCCACGTGGTTTTCATTAAGTTTATCTGATTCGCATCCATATTAATGTTGGAATACGTTAACGCGTGCTTTTTGTTACTGCGAGAAGAACTCGTGTCAAACTTAGCGCCGTTTTTGCTTCCATTAGTTTCACTTTGTGCTGTTGTAGCAAGCTGACGAGAATGGGAAGAGGAAAGGGGGCGATTAACGAAAAACAGTGAGATAATCGTGCCTATGCATATAATCGCTAACGCTGAAGAAAACAACCACATCCCCACAGGTCGTTTTTTTCGTTTTTCTTTCTCCACATTGTTCACACCAAAATTCATGGAATCAACGAAAGCAGGGTCAATGGCAGGAAAATTAACTTTAGATTTTTCCCATGCATCTAAATCAATGTCATAGGTTGGATTTAATAAGAGAAACAAACTCAATTCTTGCTCTTGCTCCAACGAGAGATTACCCTCGATTCGATCGAAAAGCCATTGGTCAATATTTTCATGGGTGGGAGAACTCAAGCGAAATGATGAACTGTTTTTAACTGATTTTTTACCTTAACCCTGGCTCTAAATAAATACACCTTAACCTGCGAAGGACTTAGATTAAGCATTACTCCGATTTCTTCATAGGAGTAACCTTCCAAGTCACGCATTAATAAAATGCTTTTTTGCAAAGGGGGTAACATACCAACCGTTCGTTCAATGATTTCGTTACTTTCAAATTCATGCGTGTCCGTGTGAGGAGCGCCCTGAAGTTGAATGGATTGCATGTAGTCAATACGAGCTCTTCGTTTTATGAAGTTTAGCATCGCATGGTGCGTACAGGTAAACAACCAACTTTTAACTTTATCTTGATCGATTCGATCGACATTTAACCAAAGTTTTACAAAAACATCCTGTACGATGTCTCTAGCATCCTCAGAGGATCCTAGAAAATTCAATGCAAACCGGTAAAGACTTACCTGGTGTGATTGAACCACATGCGTATATTCACTTTTCTTCAAACTTGCAGTTTCAATTAAAACAATTCGTTTCAAGCAAAAGTTACACGTTTAGTAACCCTGCCCTAACAAATATAAATGAATATGAGTATCCGTCAACTTCGGTCGAATATTGATTACTTTTGAATGAATATTTACAGGGGCTCAGCGAGTATTAAAATCCGAAATTATCAAAGCCATTCTGCGTAAGTTGCAAATAATGCTCTTTATCAAACATGAATAGTTGAGATGGTTTGTGCGGCACACCGCTTTGTTTCTCTTCCAGCGACATGACGATGTTCAGTTTCTGGATTTTACGTCTAAAATTTCGCTTATCTAAGGGCTTGTCTAAAATCGATTCGTATAATTTATGAAGTTGACTCAGCGTGAACTTTTCGGGCAATAAATTAAAGCCAATCGGTCGGATTTTTATCATTTGCTTCAACCTTGATTTTGCTGATTGAAGAATGTCAAAATGATCGAATGCTAATTCTTTGATTTCATTTACAGGAATCCACTCGGCAGATTTTGCAAAAGAGGAGGGTTGAGGTTGATAATCTTCCATTTTAACCAATGAAAAATATGCAACTGTTATCACTCGGGCCTCCGGTTGAGCACGTATGGACTGGAGCCAAGAGCGGTCAGATTCTTTTGAAATACGGTTGGGGTCGCCAAACGCACCAATTTGTTCAAGGTAAATATTTTGCAGGCCTGTTAGTTCTTCCAAAACACGATTAGCTGCTTGGTCTAAATGCTCGTCGTCATAAATTAAGTTACCCGGTAAGGCCCATTGAACACCTGCTGCACCATCACGATTAATCACCAATACGTTTAGTTTGTCGAAGTCAAAGCCAAAAATCACGCAATCCACCGAAACATTCGGATTGAGTTCAAGTGCTGCGTTTTTTTTGATTTCTTTTCTCACTTTTATTGGAATTTGTATATTTGAAAGTGTTAAAATGACACAAAGAGCGAATTAACCTTATATTAATTTATGATTTTTATAGTAGAAAGCGGTTCAACCAAAAGCGATTGGGTTTTAATTGATGACAAAAATAACCAAAGTTTTTATTCCACCATGGGCTTCAACCCGTATTTCCATTCTTCAGATTTAATCGAATCTGAGTTAAAAAAGAATTCCCCCATGATGATGGTGGCTTATGAAATCAGTGAAGTTTATTTTTACGGTGCAGGTTGTTCAAGTGATAAAATGAATGCCATTGTTTCTGAAGGATTAAAACGAGTTTTTACCAATGCTAAAATTCACGTAGATCATGATTTAGTTGCCTGCGCATATTCAACCTACCTTGGGCGTCCGGGTATTTCATGCATTATAGGGACAGGATCTAATTCTTGTTTTTTCGATGGGAAAGAAGTTTCTGAAGTTGTTCCCGCTTTGGGTTATATATTAGGAGATGAAGGAAGCGGAAGCTACTTTGGTAAAAAATTACTCGCTTCCTATTTATATCATCAATTGCCGGCACACCTTACTGCAGATTTTGAAGCCACTTATGGACTCGATAAAGATGCCATTGTAGAAAAAGTTTATCGCGAACCTAATGCGAATGTGTTTATCGCTTCATTTATGCCGTTCATCGCCAAGCACAGCGACGAACCCTATTTTCAAGCCATGATTGAGGCCGGATTCAAACATTTTATGGAAGTTCATGTATGTTGTTATCCGAATTACAAAGACGCTGACATTCATTTTGTGGGAAGCTTGGCTGGTATTTTCCGATCGGCCTTAGATCGTGCAGCTGCCTCACTTGGAGTTTCAGTAACTAGCGTAATCCGAAAACCAGTAGAAGGATTGGTGAACTACCACCTGAAGTACATCTTAAATGATAAAATCACACAAGGTTAATATGAAGTATTTTAGTCTATTAATTGCGCTTGGAATTATTTTTTCTTCTGTCGCACAAACAGCCCAGACACCGATTAATGCTTCAGTGATTTATGAAGTAAACGTGCGTCAATTCTCAAAAGAAGGAACCTTTGCTGAAGTTCAAAAAGCACTTCCGCGGTTAAAAGAAATGGGGGTGGACGTTCTATGGTTAATGCCGATTAACCCAATCGGGGTTAAAAACCGAAAAGGAAGCCTTGGGAGTTATTACGCCGTAAAAGATTATAAAGGGGTTAATCCGGAATTCGGTACACTTTCCGATTTCAAATCCTTAGTTAAGGAAGCACATAATCAAGGAATGCGCTTAATAATTGATTGGGTAGCAAACCACTCCTCTCCAGATAATGTGTGGCTCGATCAAGGTCATAAAGATTGGTACACCCTGGATTCAACAGGAAATGTGCAGCCAACAATCGGAACAGACTGGTGGGATGTGGCGGACTTGAATTACGATAACCAAGAGATGCGTAAAGAAATGATCTCTTCGATGAAATATTGGGTAAAAGAATGTGATATCGATGGTTTTCGCTGCGATGTAGCAGGCTGGGTTCCTATGGATTTTTGGATTCAAGCAAGAAAGGACATAGAAACGGTTAAACCACTGTTTATGTTAGCTGAATCTGAAGGAGCTGATCAGCATCAAGCCTTTGACATGACTTATGGGTGGGAATTTCACCACATCATGAATAAAATTACTCAAGGTAAAGCGGAGCCTTCAGAGATTCAAGCCTATTTAGCAAAGGATATGGAATATCCGAAAAATGCCATTCGAATGTATTTTACTTCAAATCACGACGAGAACTCGTGGAATGGTACCGAAATGGAACGCATGGGAGATGCTCGTTTCGTAATGGCGGTGTTGTCATATGCCATGAACGGGATGCCCTTGATTTACAACGGACAAGAAACGTCTTTAGATCGTCGCCTACTTTTCTTTGAAAAAGACCAAATTAATTGGGATAAAATGGACATGGTTCGTTTTTACAGCACCTTAAATGCCTTAAAGCAAAATAATAAGTGTCTTGCAACGGACAGGTATGAGGCCTACATGAACGTGGAATTAATAAACGATGGAAAAGTCCTGGTTGTCAAGAAGCAAACAAATGAGGTTCCGGATGCCGAGGTTGTTTTTTATTTGAACCTGTCCAAAGAAAAGCAATGTGTTAAAGGACCTGCTGACACAAAAGCACAATGGACGAATGTATTTACCGGAAAACGCTTCAAAAAAGTGAATAAGTCGCTTAAGCTTTCTCCTTGGGGTTACTTGGTAATTGAAAAATAGAATCCATGGAACCATCTAAGAAACCAGCGCTAAGTTTTTGGCAAATCTGGAACATGAGTTTCGGATTTATGGGAATCCAGTTTGGGTTTGCCTTACAAGGTGGCTATATGTCACGCATATTTCAAACCCTCGGCGCAACGCCGGATGAGATTCCTGGACTTTGGATTGCAGCACCCTTAACGGGATTAATTGTTCAGCCAATTATTGGGTTTTTATCTGACCGCACATGGTCCGTCCGTTTCGGTCGACGTAAACCCTACTTTTTGATAGGGGCAATTCTAAGTTCCTTTGCCTTGTTTTTTGTTCCTTATTCTCCTGAATTATGGATTGCAGCTGGTTTTCTTTGGGTGCTTGATGCATCGATTAACATCAGTATGGAGCCTTTTCGTGCCTTAGTAGCCGATAAATTACCAGACAGTCAACGCTCGTATGGGTTTATTTTACAAACCTTGATTATAGGAATAGGAACGTGGGTCGCTTCAAACTTACCCTGGATGGTAACGCAATTAGGTTTTCCTGAATCCGATGACAAAACAGTGATTCCTGATAATGTTAAGGTAGCCTTTGGAATTGGTGCATTGGTGTTTCTGTTGAGTATTCTTTACACGGTGTTAACCACGAAAGAATATCCACCTGCAGATGAAGATCAATTTAAGGCACAAAAGAAACAGGGGAATTTCATTAAAGACTTTTTGGATTCGGTTCGAACCATGTCGTCTACCATGCTGAAGTTAGGGGTTGTCCAATTCTTTAGTTGGTTTGCGTTTTTCACTATGTGGAGTATGGCAACGCCCGCACTTACTGCTCATGTATATAACGCGCCAGCACCCAATAAATCCGAGTTTAATCTGAACGTAGCGACAGATAAATCCACTTTTGAAGCCATGAATGTGGCGTATCAACATGCCTCGGATTCGGTGGGATCCAACATGGGTATTTATGGCTTAACGTCTATGGTTTTCGCCTTGTTGTTAACGTTTTATTCAGCTAAGCGAACCGTTAATCGCAAATGGATTCATTTAGGCTCATTGATTTTGGGCGGTATCGGATTTATTTCTATGCGTTTTATTCCGGATGCATCCTATTTATGGATTTGCTTTGCCTTGATTGGTTTTTCGTGGGGCAGTATTCTGTCGATGCCCTATGCCATGTTGTCGAGTTCTGTCGATGAAACCAAGATGGGCTTAATGATGGGCCTTTTTAATATGTTTATCGTCATTCCACAAATTGTTGCAGCACTTGGCGGTGTAAATTTATTATCGAAAGTTTTTGGGGATTCTCCCATCGCACCCATGCTTTTAGCCGGCGTTTCTTTGGTTATCGCCGGGTTATGTAATTTGTTGATCACCGATAAAACTGTTGCGCGTGGCTAGGATTAAAGCATTGCTATTTGATTTAGATGGCGTCATTGTTTCCACCGAAAAAAATCACTTTGAAGCATGGCGAGAAACAGCAAGTAAATTAGGGATTCCCTTTTCTGAACATGACAATGAAGCGTTAAAAGGGGTGAACAGGGTAGATTCCCTTAAGCAAATACTCAAGCTTGGGAATAAAACAGTGAGTGCCGAAGAATTCGAATCCTTGCTTGTTTTTAAAAATGACATGTATTTAGATTCCATTACCACCTTGTCCAAGGATGATTTATTGCCTGGTGTGCACGCGCTTTTACTGCAGGCTAAATCCATGGGGGTAAAAATTGGTTTAGGATCATCCAGCAAGAACGCACCAATGATTTTGACCCGTTTAGGAATTACTGATTTATTTGACGTAATAATAGACGGCAACGGGGTTACTCATCCGAAGCCTGACCCTGAAGTGTTTTTGAATGGGGCTAAGGCCTTAGCACTTGCGCCTTCGGATTGCTTAGTGTTTGAAGATGCATCCAGTGGCGTAGCAGCTGCAAAAGCCGGTGGGTTTATAGCGATAGGAGTTGGTAATCCCATGTTGAAAGGGGTAGCTGATGTATATTTTAATGAATTGACAGAATTTAGGTTAGAAGCGTATGCATAATTTATTTGAGATCGATGCGTGGAAGATTATTGAGCAAAAGTTCGATCCAAGCAAACAAAAACAAGCGGAAAGTATTTTTAGTATTGGTAACGGTGCCTTTGGTCAACGGGCTAATTTTGAGGAACATTACTCCGGAGATTCCCTACAGGGGAGCTACGTGGGGGGTGTGTATTACCCAGATAAAACAAGAGTAGGTTGGTGGAAAAACGGGTACCCTGAATATTTTGCTAAAGTGCTCAATGCTTGCAATTGGATTGGCATCAACATTGAAGTCGATGGCGAGCTATTGGATCTTAATGTGCAAAAACCTAGCGCATTTTATCGTGAATTAGACATGCAAACTGGTGTTTTAACACGTCGGTTCAAGGTGAAATTTGCGCAGGGTAAGGAACTTCAGGTAGAATCGATTCGCTTTTGCTCCATGGATGATGATGAATTAGCGGCGATTCAATATTCCGTAAGCCCCTTGAATTTTAGTGGGAACATCAAGTTTACTGCTTACCTAGACGGGAAGGTTCATAACCATGATTCCAATTACGATGAATTTTTCTGGGAAGAAGATAGCCACAAGGTGGATATTAAAAAAGCCTACATCTGTGCTAGAACTAAGAAAACTAAGTTCAGCGTAGCGACCGCCATGCGTTTTTCTTTTTGGAAAAATGAGGAATTACTAACAATCCATCCAAACATCGCATCAAGCGATTTTTATGTAGAAAATAACTTCGAGCACTTTGTGGAGCAAGGAAACACATACACGCTCAAGAAATATGTTAGCATCGTGTCAACGGTGCACCATTCCGAGTTTTCGGTTATTCCAAGAGCAATCAATAAAGTTAGAGATGCCTATGTTTTAGGGTTTAATTCCTTGTTAGCCTCACATAAAACGGCATGGAATAACATTTGGAGTAAAGCAGATATCGTTATCGAAGGAGATGTAGCTTCTCAACAAGGCATTCGCTTTAATATTTTTCAATTATACCAAACCTACACTGGAAAGCATGCCCAATTGAATATTGGTCCAAAAGGCTTTACGGGTGAGAAATATGGAGGCGCAACCTATTGGGATACAGAAGCTTATTGTTTGCCTTTTTATTTGAAAACCGCAGAACCAGCAGTAGCGAAACAGCTCTTGGTATATCGCTACAATCAATTGGATCGTGCCATCGAAAACGCAGAGAAACTTGGATTTAAGAACGGTGCTGCCTTGTATCCTATGGTTACTATGAACGGCGAAGAATGTCACAACGAATGGGAAATTACTTTCGAAGAAATCCATAGAAATGGGGCAATTGCCTTTGGTATTTATAACTACGTAAGACACACCGGAGATGCTGATTACCTTAAAGATAAGGGGCGAAAGGTATTGAATGGAATCGCTAGATTTTGGGCACAACGTTTCAATTGGTCGGAAGACAAAAAACAGTATGTTATGCTTGGCGTAACTGGACCAAACGAGTATGAAAATAACATCAATAATAACTGGTACACCAACTATATCGCCAAATGGTGCATCGAGTACGCGTTGAAATGCGAATCCGATTTTGCTTCAGAAACAACCGCCTTATTGAGTGAAAAAGAATGTGCGGATTGGAAACAAATTGCTGAAAATGTATATTTCCCTAAACTTGAAGGAACGCGTGTTTTCTTACAACAAGACGGCTTCATGGACAAGGAACAATTGAGTGTGTCTGATATTCCAGTATCCGAACGTCCAATAAATCAGCATTGGAGTTGGGACCGAATCTTACGTTCCATCTTTATAAAACAAGCCGATGTGTTGCAAGGTTTGTATTTGTTTGAAGACCATTTCGATCTGGATACCTTGCGTGAGAATTTTGATTTTTATGAACCAAAAACCGTTCATGAATCCTCCTTAAGTCCTTGCGTTCACGTAGTTATCGCAGCGGCAATTGGAAGAATGGATAAAGCATATGAATTGTATCTTCGAACATCTCGCTTAGATTTAGATGATTACAACCACGAGGCGGATGAAGGCTTGCACATCACTAGCATGGCTGGTACGTGGTTAAGTTTGGTGGAAGGATTAGCAGGTGTTCGCATAGGCGAAGATGGATTAACGATTAATCCAAGCATTCCAGAAGCTTGGAAACAATATCATTTCCAGATTTTATATAAAAACCAACCCTTACGAATTGAGGTAAATCAACACGGCGGTACGATTGAGAACTTAGGTTCAAGTGAGGTTTTATTAAAACTTAAAAATCAAGCATATGCAGTTTCATCAATGGAGAAAATCACCTTTTAGTTTATTGCTCTTTGTTGGATTATTGCTTCCTTCAATACGTCCAATTGCGCAAGTAAACCCAACAAATAGACAGGTTTTATTGCAAGGGTTTTGGTGGGATTATTGGAATGCTAATTATCCGAACGGTTGGGCTAATTATTTAACAGAGTTAGCGCCGAGGTTACGATCCATGGGGATTGATGCCATTTGGATTCCCCCAACAATCAAGAATTCAGGTACCAACAGTGTAGGATATTCTCCCTTTGATCACTATGATTTGGGTGAAAAGTACCAAAAGAACTCCATTAAAACCCGAATGGGAGATAAGGATGAATTGCTGCGCATGATGGCCGTTATGAAAGCAAATGGCATTGATGTAATTCAAGATATCGTACTAAACCACGTGACGAATGCAGGTTCAAGCTTAGGACAAGGCGGACAAGATCCTGCCGCCATGGATGACGGTCAAACCAACCGGTATAAGAATTTTAGATATACATGTTTTAAAACGCCAGGGATTAACGAAGCGGCAACGAATTACCTTTCAAGAGAAGGCCGTTTCCCGAAGAATTGGCAGAATTTTTATCCAAATAACAACAACGCATGTTGCACCAATGACATCAATTCGCCGTTTTGGGGCCCGGATGTATCCTATGAGTCCAATGCCTTTGGACTGAGCAGTAATGCGATTTATAATCCTACTCAAGGAACCGATTATATGCGAAATGGAATACGCAACTGGTTGATTTGGTATAAGAAACAAATGGGGTGGGATGGCGTTCGAATCGATGCAGTAAAACATTTTCCTACCTATGCGACAGAGGATTTTCTTTGGAATCTACAAAACAGTGCCTTGTGGGCTAGCGGTGGAAACGATATGTACGCTGTGGGCGAATACGTAGGGAATATGGGTGAGATTGATAACTGGTGTGCCGCCGTCCAAAATAGGGCAGGGACCTTTGACTTTTCGTTGCGTTTTGCCTTACAGGATGTAATTACGCAAAATGGGGCGTATAACCTTGGAAATATTCCTAATGCGCAACAGCAAAACCGAGGAAGAACAGTTCCGTTTGTAAATAATCACGATACGTATAGACCAACTCTATCAGCTAATGGGAATATTACGGGTTGGAATACAGGTTCTCAAATCGGACAACAAATCGAGGTTACCGATCCGCGTGCTTCAGTGGCCTACGCAATTGCTATGGCGGTTGATGGCGGACCCGAAGTGTTTTTCGAGGACTTGTTTGATATTGGTTACTTGGGGAATCGATTCAGTCATGACCCAAAAGACACGAATGAGCTGGGTACACATTCAGATATAGAGAATTTAATCTGGTGTCATCAAAACTTACATTTCAAGGATGGTGCTTATTTCGTGCGTTGGCAAGCGCAAGACGCCTTAGTGATTGAGCGAGGAGCAAAAGCGCTTATTGCGGTAAATGATCACTATACGGCATGGCAGAATTTAACGGGCGTACAAACTACCTTTCCGGCAGGTACTGTATTGA
>JBEIDV010000025.1:0-17389 GCA_040383285.1 Crocinitomicaceae bacterium
CAACCACATTGATTTTTGTGGCGGTATTCAAAAAGCAGTGGATGCGGTTAATTCATATAAAAAAGCCCAAAACTTACCGATTCCTGTCGAAGTAGAAGTTAGAAACGAAGCGGAACTCCTTCAAGTGATTCAAACGCAAGGGGTGAATCGAATCCTATTAGATAATTTCTCGCCGGAACAAATTAAGTCCTGTATTTCTTTGATTCCATCTCATTTTGAAATCGAAGCTTCCGGGGGTATAACGGAGGCTAATATCGTAGGATTTGCTGAGGCAGGAGTTCACTTTATTTCCGTGGGTGCCTTGACACATCATGTTAAAAGCTTAGACCTTAGCCTAAAGGCAATAATTCATTAGTAAGATTCTAGTCGTTTACAGACTTGCTATTCCTATGACCTGTACCGTATCAATTCTTCAAGTAGTGTGGAGTCTTCCTCCAGTTTATTGCCTATAACCACAAGGTTTGCACCCGCCTCATGTGCTGTTTGAATGGAAGCAATCGTTCGTAATCCCCCGCCAATAATTAAGGGATTCCCAAGCGCACTCAATTCGTGTATGATTTCTTCTGAAACTGGGGTGTGCGCGCCACTTCCCGCATCAACATACAAGCAATCCATACCTAAGAGAATTCCGGCTTTTGCCGTTGAAGCGATTTGTGTCACATCGTTTTGAGGAATTGGTGCAGTACCCGAAACCCGCTCTACAGCCGATTGAATGCCTCCATCCACTAAAATGTATCCGGTACTAAGTATTTCCATGTTCGATTGAAATAGCAACGCAGCGGCTTCTACCTGTTGTCCGATTAAGTACTTTGGATTCCGACCCGATATTAGCGATAGAAAAAGTAAACCATCTGCGCGCGTGTCCAGTTGTTCCGTCCCCCCTGGAAATATAATCAACGGGATTGATGTGGTCGCCTTAATTAATTCAATTGCGCTACTCATCTGTTCCGAATTCACGGTACTTCCCCCAATAAAAATAAATTCCGGGGAAATCGCGCAAATCGCTTGCAGTTGCCTCGTAAATTGCGCTTCATTCACGGCTTTTTCCGGGTCTACTAAAATTGCGATTCCTCGATTAAGTTTCGATAATTTAGCGAGGAGTGGTTTTTGGTTACGCATAGGTAGCAATGGAAAGTATAACGTTCTTAACAAACAAGCTTTCACAGTTAACAATGAAATCTTTGGTGCCCGTTTCTACTACAAAAGTAAACTTCGTTCCGGTAATTGCGATGCAGCGCATTTGTTTTTTCCAATGGATTCCTTTGAGATTAATAAGTTTATAGAGGGCCTCCTTACAACTCCATACTTGCGTAAGTTGAATAACACCAACTTCACCATCGAATAATTCAAGTTCTTCGCTGCTACAAAACCGATCCGATAGGGGTGTAATTCGATCCGAAACTTCTTCAATATCGCATCCAAAGGGTATCGTTGCGTGCGCAAACAAGGCCCAATGCGCAGTATGACTTATTCCTATATGTATGTCCGATTTGTTCAATTTAGGCTTCCCGTTTTCCCCATAAATAATTAATTCTTTACCAAACACCTCATGTTTAAGGTGGCGCACTGCATTGAATTCTTTTTTACGTTGGGCATTTCCTAATGAATTCAGTTGGTTCGTTTCCTCTATCGTTAAGATGTTTTCGCCCATATTAAGCTTATCAATCTCACCAAGAACCCAATCAACCAAAGCGATATTTCCCTGCGTTTTATCCATAAGCAATTCGATTTTAGCCATTTGAGTCAAATTCAAACCACAAAACTCGACATTTTTTTCTTTTTATTTTTTTAACATTTTGGCCATCCAAGTTAATATTTCTATATTTAGCAACTTAAATTTAATGTGTTCTTAGCAAAAATATACGAAAGAATATGCTGAAAAAATTACAGTTATTAGTGTTAAGCGTTTTGTTTTCAAGCGCTTACATGTTTGCTCAGTCGGGATTGGGAACCCTAAAAGGGATCGTAAAAGACCAGAAATCAGGCGAGGTAATCCCCGGCGCCAAGGTTTACTTGATGTCAGGAACTTCGATGAAAGGGAATGCCATTACAGATGACAAAGGTGAATTTCAAATTAATGCCATTTTACCGGGTACATATGATGTGAAGTTGACTAATAAAATTGAAGGATATCAAGATGCACTTGAGCAGGGTGTTGTCATTTCTTCGGATAAAATCACCTTCTTGGAAAAACTTACCCTAGGGAAACCTGAGAATGAGCTCCAAAAAGACGAAGTAAAGGTTACCCGCTATAAGGTTCCGTTAATTGACAAGGATGGTGGAGCAACAGGTGCGGTACTCGGGAGAGAAGACATCTCGAGAATGCCTGTGCGTTCTGCGGCCGGTGTTGCGCAATCTGTTGGTGGAGTAAACACGAACGAAGGAAGTGGTGAAATATCGGTAAGAGGTTCTCGTTCCGATGCGACGTATTTCTTTATTGATGGGATCAAAGTGCGTGGTTCTGCTAACTTACCGAAGGCAGCGCTTGAAGAAGTTTCGGTAATTACAGGGGGGGTTCCCGCTAATTACGGTGACGTGACTGGTGGTATTATCTCGGTTACTACAAGAGGTCCGTCGGCTATATATTTTGGTAGTATTGAAGCAGTTACTTCTGGTGCGTACTTTAAAGGCGCAGATCCAAATGGGTATGACGGAAAAGTAATTGGTCTCGATAAATTCGGATACAACTTAATTGAAGGAATGTTGTCTGGACCGCTATGGATGCAAAAAGATTCTGCGGGCAATAAAACTCGCCCCCTATTAGGATTCCTTGTTTCTGGTAACCTTACTGATGAATTAGATAACCGTCCATTGGCAGGCGGTGGATGGCGTGTCACAAAAGAAACCAGAGATGAGTTGCTTTCTAATCCTCTTCGTCCAACATCAACTGGTTTCGGAACCTTTCATAATGCATTGTTTTTACAGAATCCATTAGATGCAGAAGGTAATCCAACAGCAGATTCGGATTTTGAAAAAGTTCCTTGGAGAATGAATGCTAGAAATACAACGATTTCTGGACAAGGTAAGATCGATGTGAATACCGGACCATCAGTAAACTTACAATTTGGAGGTTCATTAAATTACTTTAGAGCGTCAAACTACTCTTATGCAGCTTCGCTTTTGAACTTTACTAATTTTGGGGAGTCAAAAGGACTAGATTATCGTGTGTATGGTAAAATCTCACAGCGTTTTACTAACGATAATAAAAATAGCAAAATCAAGTCGGCGAATTATACCTTAATGGTTGATTACAGCAAAACGCTTCGTGATTCATACGATCCAAAGCATCAATACAACATGTTCAACTATGGTCACGTTGGTAAATTTACTACCCGTCGCACACCATCTTATCAGTTTAATGACAACCTACAACGTTGGGAGCACAACGGATTTAAGGATTTAGAGGTTGCATTCTCTCCTTCTGAAACCAATGCTGCATTAGCTGCAATTACTACACAATACTATAACATCTATCAAGATGATGCGCTAGGTCATTACGAAAACTTATTCCAAATCCAACAAGGGAATGCCTTAAGAAATGGGGATGCGCCACAAAGCGTTTATGGCATTTGGTCGAATATTGGTTCACCGTCAAATGGCTTTGGTAAATTTGAAAACGATCAGTTCCGTGTAACGGGTGCGGGTTCCTTAGTGATTGGAAATCATAGCATTTCACTTGGATTTGAATACGAACAACGAATCGACCGAGGGTGGTCTGATGGAGATCAAGGTCCTGTGGCTATTTGGTCTATTGCTCGTCAGTTGATGAACTTCCACATTGAAGAGCTTGATTACGCTTCTGGTGTAATTACAGATTCAGGATCTTTTAAAGCAATCACTTACGATCGCTTAAATGCTGGATATGCGAGTCAATCAGGAACTGGAATATATGGTGGTCAGTTGAATAACGACAACCAGTCTTTCTTTGATTACAGTGTAAGAAAAGCACTTGGGTTGAATATCGCTGGTGATGATTATGTAGACATAGATATGTATGACCCAAGCATGTTCCAATTTGATATGTTTTCGCCGGATGAATTAATGAATGGAGGTAATTCATTTGTTTCTTACTACGGATTTGATCATACAGGAAAGAAAGTTAAAGGAACTACAGATATTAATAAATACTTCAATGAGTTCGATGAGAATGGAAATTATAAGCGATTTATTGGGGCATTCCAACCTACCTACATGGCCGGATATATCATGGATAAATTTGCATTCAAAGACATCGTATTTAACGTTGGTTTACGTGTGGATGTATTTGATGCAAATCAACCTGTATTAAAAGATCCGTATTTATTTTTTAATGCACGTACAGTTAAAGAAGCGAAAGAACTTAAAGCAAATGATCCAGGACAATACAATTGGGTAGTTATTCCTGAAAGTATGGGTGATGATTACATCGTTTATGTGAATGATATTTCAAATCCAACAGGGATTAATGGATTTAGAACAGGAGATCAATGGTACAACGCAGTAGGTACAACGGTTGAAGATCCTAAAACAATTCAAGGTGCTGGTGGTATTGCTCCATGGGTATTAAATCCAGGGCAAACTGCACCGGATGCATCTGCGTTTGAAGACTACAAAGCTCAAATTAACGTGATGCCTCGTATCGCTTTTTCGTTCCCGATTTCTGAGAAAGCTTCGTTCTTTGCGCATTATGACATCTTAACCAAGCGTCCGACCTCAGGTTTCCGTTTTGATCCATACGAGTATCAATACATCCAAACACGAAGTGCCGTTATTTCAAACGCGAATCTTAAACCAGAAACCACCGTGGATTATGAATTAGGATTCCAACAAGTATTATCGCCGACATCTTCATTGAAAATCTCTGCGTTCTACCGTGAACAACGTAATAATGTACAGTTAATCAATGTGTTCATGGCTTACCCGGCGTCTTATAAAACGTTTGGTAACCGTGACTTCGGTACGGTTAAAGGAATGACAATTGCATACGACTTACGTCAAACTGGAAATATCCGTATGACAGCAAACTATACCTTACAGTTCGCTGATGGTACAGGGTCTGATGCAACGTCTATGGCGGCATTCATCAATGCAGGTATTCCTAACCTAAGAAATATCTTCCCGTACAGCTATGACCAACGTCATGCATTTGCTATTACGTTCGACTATCGTTACGGTGAAGGTAAAGACTATAACGGACCAAAAATTGGTGGATTCAATGTCTTAGAAAATACCGGATTGAACATCTTTACGAACATCAATTCAGGGTATCCGTATTCTGCACAAACATTCATTACAGATGAAGGAATTGGTAACTTGAATGCGGGTATTAGCGGTACAGTGAATGGTTCACGTATGCCTTGGACGTATCGATTAGACATGCAGTTGGATCGAAACATTACCATAACGCACAAATCAAAAGACGCGAAAAGCAAGGATAAAGAAAAAGTTTCTAATTTGAACATTTACATCCGTGCAACGAACTTGTTTAACCAATTCAATATTCTTTCAATTTACCGTGCTACAGGTAATGCGGATGACGATGGATATTTAGCTGCTGCAGCGAGTCAAACGTCAATCCAAAATCAAACAGATGAACAAGCATTTCGTGATTACTACTCCATGAAGGTGAATAATCCGTTTAACATTAGTGTACCTCGTACCATTCGTCTTGGAGTAAAATATGATTTCTAAAATAAATAGCATAAAGGTTATGAAAAAGCAATTATTTGCCACATTTATCGCAATTGTATTCATTGGTTCAAATGCCTTGGCATATTACGGACCAAACGATAAAAGTAAAAAGCCAACAGGGAAACCAAAAGCAAATTGTAGTCCAGCTACGGCAAAGTACATTATGGAATTCAATGATGTACGTGCATTAATTGAACAAGGTGGATCGATGTTCCAGAACCGTCAAAACGGGGTGGCTGCCTATGAGGTGCCAAAAGGAAGTAATCGCTTTGCGATTTTTGCCGGTGCACTTTGGATGGGTGGAACAGACGTAAACGGACAGCTTAAACTTGCTGCATTGCGTTACCGCGCAGGGAATGATTTTTGGCCTGGTCCATTATCGGTTACTCCAGGCACGGGAGACTATAATCCCCTGTTTCCGGTAGGAGATGGAGCAATTCGTGATTTTGGCGAGGCGAATATTGACCCAGATCAGTGTATTGCTTATGACCAATTCTACACGATTCGTAAAGCGGAAGTAATTCGTTTTAATATTTGGTGGGAATGCCAAGCAGGAATTACAACAGAATGTGACGATGTTCAAGCACCTTCGAATGAAGAGTTGAACAGAATCTACAACTGGCCAGCGCATGGTGATGTTTCTAAAGGACAAGATTATTTCTTAGCTCCTTATTATGACAGAGATCAAGATGGAAATTATAATCCAGATAACGGTGATCACCCTTGGTACGATGATATTTTAGGGCGTGATGACATTCAGTGTGGGTTTGACCGACGAATTTCTTTGTTTGGTGATGAAACCCATTGGTGGGTATTTAATGATAAAGGAAACATTCACACCGAGACGAATGGCGATCCAATAGGGATGGAAATTCGTGCCCAAGCCTTTTCGTTTGCTACAAACGACGAGGTAAATAAAATGACCTTCTACAACTATGAGTTGATTAACCGCGGTACGCAAACACTTTACAATACATATTTTGCCCAATACTTGGATGCGGATGTTGGAAATTATGCGGATGACTACGCAGGCTGTGATGTTTCTCGTGGATTGGGTTATATGTATAACGGTGACCTTAACGATGAGAACGATGGTGGTAAACTAGGGTATGGGGATAATCCGCCAGCAATCGGATGTGACTTCTTCGAAGGTCCATATCAAGATGCGGATGGGATCGATAACCCAGGTCCTTATTTCGATAACGCAACACAATCATTGGTAGTTCCTACCGTAGTTGATGCCTTAGCAAATAATGGTATCGTTTACAAAGGAATTGGTATTGGGTATTCCGATGGTATTATTGATAACGAGCGTTTTGGTATGAGAAGATTTACTTATTATACCTCAACGTCAGCATATCCGTACAATGATCCAGGTCCTGCAGCAGAATTTTATAATTTCATGGAAGGTCAATGGGCAAATGGTTCCGAGATGTATTATGGTGGCTTAGGTAGTACACCAGGAGTACTTTCTGATTACATGTTCCCTGGAACTTCAGATCCATTGCATTGGTCTACTGCTGGTACAGACATGTCTGGAGCATATCCAAACGGATGGGATGAATCAACAAACAATAACCCTGCGGGTGACCGTCGTTTTGTTCAATCAGCAGGTCCGTTTACTCTTAAACCAGGTGCGGTGAATAACATTACGGTTGGTATTGTTTATGGACGTAGTACAGAAGGTACCTTAATGGCATCTGTTGATGCGATGAAGCGCGCCGATACCAAAGCACAAGCATTGTTTGATGCATGTTTCAAAATCTTATCTCCACCGGATGCGCCGAAATTGACGATTCAGGAGTTAGACAAGGAGTTGATCTTAATGATTGAAAATCCTATTTCTTCAAACAACTATCAAGAGGCTTACGAAGAAATCGATGAAATTAACATCCCAGATCCAACCGTAGATAGAAAATACCGTTTTGAAGGGTACCAAATCTTCCAATTGAAGAATCAAGATGTATCCATTTCAGATATCGCTGATCCAACTAAAGCACGTTTAGTGGCTCAATGTGATATCAAGAACACTGTATCTCGATTGATTAATTTTGAATTTGATGAGGCCTTAGGCTTCTCTGTTCCAGTGGAAAAAGTGGATGGTGAAAACAAAGGAATCCGTCATTCATTCCAGGTAACTGAAGATGCCTTTGCTCAAGGAGCACGACGTTTAGTGAATCACAAAACATATTATTATGTAGCGGTTGCTTATGCGCACAATCAGTTCAAGAAGTATGATCCGAATGATCCATTGTTATTAGATGGTCAAAAGATGCCGTATATCTCTTCTCGTTTGAATTTTGACGGTACTGCGATTAGCTCTACACCAGCAGTTCCGCACAACCCAATGCCAGAGGCTGATGGTACCTATCAATTGGTTAGTTACGGTTCTACACCGAAAATTACGCGCCTTGATGGTTACGGAAATGGAAACCGGTCCTTAGAATTTACCGATGAGTCATTGAATAAAATTTTGAGTGACGGGTTTATGGAAGATCCAGAATATGCTGCAGGACAAGGGCCTGTTAATATTAAAGTGGTTGACCCATTAAACTTGAAAGGTGGATATTTTGAGTGTCGTTTCAGAAACTATACGCCAACTTCTCCAGGGAATGCAGCCGATACCGCAAGTTGGGTGATTTATCGCTACGACACGAAAGGCGGTACCATTCAGGATTCCGTAAGTTCTGATGTTACAATTGCAGGGGATAATGAGCAAATTATTCCAGCATGGGGAATCTCGGTGCAAATCCACCAAGAAAACTACTACTTCCCTTCAGGGTCAGGTAACATTACTGCGAGAACAACAGATATGATTGAGTCTTCCATGACCTATGGGGATTCCTCTAAGCGTTGGTTAATGGGCGTTCCAGATAACGACGCATTTTTTCCGACCAATTGGATCCGTTCGGGAGATTATGCACCAATAACTGATGATACTGATCCAGGTTATGAGTGTCAACCCAACGCACCTGTTTATTTAAATCCGTGTAATTATGCGGACGAAGCCGGAGTTGATCCTGACCAAAACTATGAAGGTATTTTGGAAGGAACAATTGCGCCGCATCGATTAACAGGATATCAGGCGGACTACATGCCGTTAGCTTATTGTGGAACATTTAACGGTTCTTCTCGTCAAAATGCATCGATTTCGTTCTTGCCAAGTGTGAACATCGTGATGACTAGCGATAAGAGCAAGTGGACACGTTGTCCGGTCGTTGAATTGGGCCGAACAGCTGGTTTGAATGTTGGTGGCGCTATTCCAGGGGCCTTAAGAAAAAGCCCGAGCGTTGACAAAAATGGAGCTGCGGATGGTACGGGTACCGGAATGGGTTGGTTCCCAGGGTATGCGGTAGACTTAGAATCTGGTGCTCGCTTGTACATGGCATTTGGAGAGAATTCTTTCCTAGGCGGTGAAAATGGAGCAGACATGGTTTGGAATCCAACGTCAAATTTTGTGAGTAACGTAGGAACGCCATTGATGGGGGGTATGCATCCTATCTATGTATTTAGTTACAATCAGAAGTCAATCAACGCTTACAACTCAAGTTTTGATTTCCCAGCGTATACTCCAGGGGTATCGGACGTAAATGCAAACAATGTTGCGTATCAAAAGTACCAAGAGGTCGAAGCAAACAATACGCAATCTAAGCGTGATTTATACGGTAGTTTGACTTGGATTTCTTACCCAATATTGGCGCCAGGTCAATCGTTATTATCAACCGATGTAACCATTCGTTTACGCATTAATAAAGAATACAAGAATTTCACGGCAACGGGTGCAAACGGTGGTAAGCCAATGTATGGGTGGTCGATGGATGAAATCGCCACAGAAGTTGGATCGCATGATGCCTTGAAAGATGCCTTGAAAATGATTAATGTGGTTCCAAATCCATATTATGCATACTCGGATTATGAGCGTACGCGAATTGAGACCAAGGTTAAGATCACGAATCTTCCTGAGAAATGTACCGTTAAGATTTATTCAGTGAATGGTAAATTGATTCGTACCTTCAAAAAGGACAGTCCGGTAACTTCATTGGATTGGGATTTAACGAATAACAAGGCGATTCCAGTGGCTGGTGGTGTTTACCTCATTCACGTGGAAGTTCCAGAAATTGGAGAAGTGGTATTGAAGTTCTTTGGCGGTATGAGAACACCGGATTATCAAGGAATCTAATCATTAATTATAGATAGCATGAAATCGATTAGTAAGTATAGTTTAATTTTTGCAGCAGCGTGTTCTTTGTCAGCTTTTGCTGGAAATGAAGATCGTGTAGGATCTGCGGGTGCTTCCCATTTATTGGTTAATCCATGGGCTCGTGGTTCGGCGATCGGTGACGCCGGGGTAGCTACAATTAATGGCTTAGAAGCGCAGTATAATAACATCGCAGGCTTGGCATTTTTGGATAAAACACAAATCAAATTCAATTATTCAAATTGGATGGGTAATGCCGGGATTAGTTTGAATTCTGCTGGATTTGCTCAGCGTGTAGGTGAATCCAATGTAATTGCTGTGAGTATTCAATCCATGAATTATGGCGACGTTCCCATTACTACGGTAGCAAACCCTGAAGGGAATATCGGATATTTCTCTCCGCGTGCAAATATTTTCAATGTAGGCTTCGCAAAGAAGTTCTCTTCGTCAATTTATGGGGGGATCAACTTCAAAGTGGTAACGGAGAGTATTTACAACTTAAAGTCAAACGGAATTGCCCTAGATGCAGGAATTCGCTATGTAACGGGTGAGCAGAATCAAATCAAATTTGGTATCGCATTAAAGAATGTAGGTCCGGTGATGAAGTTTAAAGGGGATGGGTTAGCGAATCAAGTAGAGTATGTTTCAAGTGGTTTTATTGCTTCGTTAGAGCAACGTTCTGCTACGTATGAATTACCTTCTTTACTCACAATAGGTGGATCTTATGATTTCATCTTTAGTGATGCGAGTAAATTAAATGTAGCCCTCGCATTTCAAGCGAATTCATTTTCTAAAGATCAATATAGAATTGGCCTAGACTATGGAATGTCAACGGAAAAAGTTGCCTTCAATGTGCGTGGGGGTTTTGTGTATGAAAATGGAATTTTCGATGCAGAGAATCGTTCTAATGCGCTTACAGGTCCTACGGCTGGTTTCTCTGTAGATGCGCTTGTTGGTAAGAATAAAAGTGCATTAGGCGTTGAGTACTGCTCGCGTTTTGCCGGTGTATTTGGTATCATTCACACACTCGGGGTAACGATTAGTTTAAAATAAGAATTTATATTATTTTTGTTGAACAAGAGGGCTTCGGCTCTCTTGTTTGCGTTTAATCCCTTTTAAGATGTCACAAATTAATTACTATTCGGCTGAAGGCCTACAAAAATTAAAGGATGAATTGTATGACCTGGCTCATGTTCAACGTCCATCTATTTCGAATCAAATCGCTGAAGCACGTGATAAAGGTGATTTGTCAGAGAATGCAGAATATGATGCCGCCAAAGAAGCACAAGGCATTCTTGAAATGCGCATTTCCAAATTGGAAGCCGTAATCGCGAATGCGCGATTGATTGATGATGCGAATATTGATAAGTCCCGTGCGTTTATTTTATCCACAGTAAAGATTCGTAATAAAGCGAATCAAATGGAAATCGAATATACGCTTGTAGCTGAAAGCGAAGCGGATATCAAGCTCAGAAAAATTTCAGTAGATTCCCCAATAGGTAAAGGAATATTAGGTAAGAAAGTAGGTGAAATAGCTGATATTCAAACTCCTGGTGGCATGATGCAATTTGAAATCCTCTCAATAACACGGTAATGGCCAGTATTTTTTCGCGGATTGTTAACGGTGAACTTCCAGCATACATTCTTGCGCAAGATGAATTTCATATGGCGATTTTAGATATCAATCCGCTGGTGCAAGGTCATGTGTTGGTTTTTCCAAAACAGGAGGTAGATTACTTATTTGATCTAGACCATGATTCCTATCAAGCACTCATGGCTTTTACAAATCGCGTAGCTATCCGATTAAAAGAACTTGTACCATGTACCCGAATAGGAGTTTCTGTCATTGGATTAGAAGTGCCGCATGTACACGTTCATTTGATTCCAATAAATACCATCAGTGATATGAATTTTTCACGTGAAAAAACTCAGCTTGACGAAGAATTGGCAAGGAAATTGGTCGCATCTTTTCAGTTAATTTAGTATGTTGAAATTCAAAAGTTTATTTTGGTTTTGTTTAGGATGTACCTTTATGGCTTCCGCGTCCGATACCACTCGCGTTTTATTTATCGGCAACTCATTCACAGGAAATAATGATATGCCAGGGATTTTTCAGAAAATTTGTAGAGCTAAACAAAAGGTGGTACATGTTGAAAAGTGTTGGAAGGGCGGTGCATCTCTGAAAGATCAAACCGCGCGTCCTGAATTGTTTGCAGCAATCAAAAAAGGAAAATGGGATGTTATCGTAGTTCAAGGATGGTCCAAGGAATTTGTTCAAGATAGAGAGCATATAGATACAGCAACTCTGCCTTATGCCACCAAGATTTTAGATACGATTAAAGCACATAACCCGTGCGCGCAAATTCTATTCTATGAAACTTGGGGTTACCGAGATGGATGTGAAAAGGATTCTGTTAAATTATCATTTGAGGAAATGAGTGATACGATCTTCAAGGGGTATGCTTACATGAAATCCCTTTTTAATCACCCCGTAGTACCCGTAGGCAGAACTTGGTTGTCGTTTAGACAAAAACACCCGGATATTAATTTGTACGACACCGATTTATACCATCCAAGTAAATCGGGATCCTATTTGGCGGCAACTACTTTTTTTACGAGTATTTTTCATGAAACTCCGGTAGGCGCTGTAACGAAAACCATTAATTATACAGAGGCAAAACTCATACAACAACATTGTGAACAAACCGTATTACCAACGCTAGAATCGAATGGATTTACTAAAGATTATTATTTAGTTTCTGCAACTACAGATGACAATGGACGCTATAAATTAAAAGCAGAAGCACATTATGGGGCGGATGCTAAAGTCACTTGGTATCTTGCTAAAGATAAAGTATTTAACGGGTCGAAATTAGAATATTTTTATGCCGCTCCAGGTACGTATAACGTACGATTAAAAGTAGAAATGCCATGCGGTACGCGTTGGTTTACTCGAAAAATAACGTTTAAGGCTAAACAGAAAATTAAGAAGTAGGGGGCGATTTCTTGATTTTTAATCCAATTAAGATTCGATTATACAGTGTGGATAAGGGCTCAATGTATTGTGTCATTATAAAGAAAAACAATATGGCCAGAACGGATACGCCAGCACTTGACATGGGATCTAACGTCCGATTAAACGCATAAGGAACTAGTCCAAATCCAAAAATCCCTCCGTATAATATAATAACGTGTATCACATAAATCGGGAACGTATTTTGTCCCATTTTTAGGAATCTCGGGAAATTAATATTAATCCTACTATCCAAAAACATTAAACTTCCGAGTACCATGAGTACTTGTCCAAACCGAGCGAAGTGTGTGGTATCTAATTCTAATACACTGTGTTTTAGCAAACCTATGGATTCTATCGTTCCATCTATGGAATGTAAAACGGACTGTGTGAATAAATTCAAGCAAAGACCAAGAAGAATAAATGAAATGCTAAACCATGCTTTTTTAGAGTGTTGTTCATAGGTTCTAACCACACTACCAATTACACCACCGAGTAGAACATAACTGGAATAGCGCAAAATTCCAAAATCCGAAAATGGACCGTAAAACATATTTTGAATGAATTTCGGGAATGCGTGCGGCCAATAACTTGGCGGGTTACCTTTGGCAACAGAGGCTTCATCCGTTTGAATATAATCCTTTAAATAAGCATAAGCTATCAAGATAACAAGTGCGCTGAGCAGATAATACCAATGCATTGCACCTACTTTAATTATCTTTTTCATTCCAAATAATGCTAGTAATAAGAAAATACCAACGCCGATTGATTGCAACACATGGAACGCGTAAAGCCAATCTAAGTGCCATTCTGAACCGTAATAAATATCCTTTCCAATGGTATGAAAAGATAATTGTATGGCATAGCCCCAAAACAATAATTCCAATACGCGCTTGAATCCTTTGCGAACACGTTCGTTTTCAAAATAACGTTGATCTGCTTTTGTACCGGTAAGTAAATACACAAAAATCAAACCGCTGGTCGTAAAGAACAGCGGAGAAGTTAATCCATGTAGGTTATGCCAAAGCGCATAAAGCCAGTTACTACCATCCCTGTATTGATTGGCTAATGCCGCTCCTGTGAAATGGCCTTCTAGCATCATTATTATGGCGATAGAACGGGCGAAATCAATAAAATATAACCTAGGCTTAGCAGATTTTTTTTCAGTCGTCATAGGACAAAGTTAGTAGAATCTCACGTGTTCTTATTTTTTAAGGAAGGTAAAATATACCCGAAGGGGTTCTTTGATATCCTCAAAATAAAGGTCTGCATAACAACTCGAGTGTTTACCTGTGAACATGGGGGTAAATTTGAAGAATACTTCAGATTCGTTTTCTGCAATGGATTTCATTTCATATTGCAAGCCTTCTTGACTAAATCGTACTTCACTTAATTGAATTTCGCTGGCATCATGATTAATTAGGATGCGTTTTGTTACTTCCACACCTTCTTTGATTTCATCCTGTTGAACTAAGGGTTCTGCCGTAATTCGTTGCAGATTTTGGTGTTGAATCCGGGTCATATATAGGATTTCCACTTTACGCTCAATACTCGCAGCAACGGAATAAACAGATGCCGCCTTATCTTGTAAGTTATCAGAAGTACTTTGATTAGCGGCAAATTCTCCTAACGGAACTTCAACTATCTCGAGAGATATTGCTTTATTCTTATCAAGAATTTCTTTCAATGCACCCTGTTGATATTCCATAAAGAATTTTTGAACAGAAGATATTCTGCGCTGTGTAAGATTCACATTATATTGTGTCACGTTTAATGGACTTGCATAACCCCTCGCAAATAGTTGCACGGAGTTCCCCCTTGCTAATTCATTCCGAACGGAGTCATATAGTTTTAGTAATACCTTAAATCCACGGTCCACTTTGCCGATAAAAAAGTCAGACAACCCGTTTTTATCACTCACACTATCTAAATATCCCTTTCGGGCATTTAGGTAATCAGAATAAAGCAAATTGTATGGCAAATTACTCTTTTTGGCATACGATTTAGGGTTGGGGTAGTCATTTCTAAAATATAAGGCCACTGGAAATTCTATGCGATTACTATCAGGTGGTATACTGATGGGAGGAGGCGGAATAACAATTGGTCGATCAATGGTCGCAAAATAGATATCACTGCAACAGGTGGGATTTTTTTTCGATTTACTTCCTAACCGATTCGAGGATACAAATACACTGTCTGCTTGCCTGAAATAATATAAATCGTTTGCGGGACTATTTACAGGCTTTCCCATATTTTTTGGTTTGGAAAATTGCATTTTATCCAATACGCTGGATTCAAACACGTCATACCCTCCGTAGCCAAAATGCCATTGCGATGAAAAATAAAGTCGGTTTGAATCCACATCCATCCACGGAGTGATTTCATGCTCCATAGAATTTATTGAGGTGATATTTCTAGGCGTTTCAAAATCACCAGTTGATTTTATGCCTGCATACCATATATCCATTCCTCCTTTTCCTCCTTCTCGGTCCGAAGAAAAGAATAAATAACTTTTTCCATTTTTAAGTTTTACCCAACAGGGGTTTGTGGTATTTGCTCCTTCAAAATTAATAAGCTCAGGTAAGGTATCTATTTGATTTACTCCATTTTCCTGCTTGAATCGAGCGATTTTACACTGATAATTATATCCTTTATCATTACAAATACTATAATAATACCATCCCTTATCATCAAAACAACCGTTTCCAGTGCTACGTTCTGGAATCGACAATTGCTCCCACTGTTTTGGAGATGAATAGCCTTGTTTTAAGGAATCAAAGCTCGAGGTATAGGTTCTGGTACGATAGAACTTGGTATACACCTCTTCGTTGGTATTGATGGAATCTGCCTTTAATGAAGAAAAGTAAAACACACCATTCTTGAATAAATGTCCAAATTCCGCATCAAATGAATTTATGCTATCCGGCATCGATGAAAGGGGATTTTTAATCGAAGTATACGTTGACTTAATTGCGAATTCTGTTGATTTAATTTCTTGCTTCGCCTTAATGTATGCAAACTCATCTGGATAAAGTGAAGCCTCTTTGTATGTTTTTTTGAATAAGGCAAGTGCCTTGCTATAGTCCCCCGTTTGTTTTACCATGAGGGCATAATATATGAGTGCGTTTGGATAGATTAACTCCGGATCTTCTGCATATAGTTTCGCGTACCATTTGGCCGCTTCAGCGTAGTTTTTGTATGCGCGCTGTGTTTCTGCCTGTTTCCAATGTAAATCAACCGCTAAAGAATCCATTTGAATAGCCTGCTCGTAAATTTTTGTCGCATAATAATAATCCCCCTTCTGAAATTGCTCATCTCCAAAAGAAATTAAATCCTTCAGTTTTACTTGACCTTCAACGCAGAAGACCAACAAAGTAGCAATTACGGTTAAATAAAATCTGGGCATACGCGATGATCAATTCGCTTTGGTTTAAAACGATACATTATATAACGAACGGCAATTTCAAACCCTCCACGCGCCTTGCTTGCCGGAACTAATTTTGAGGTATTAATGTCATAGCTTAAGCCAACAAACCAATCCTTGTATTCACAACCAACGGATAAAATCTGTGCGTCACGAGCACGCGACCATACGCCTGCTAATAGGGCTTTGTGAATATAATTACGGTCACTTCCCGGTAAATAGTACCGCACAGAACTCCCTAACATTACCTCGTCATATGTTCCCTGTTTTGAATATTGCAATGAAGGCAAGATATCCCAGCGTGCATTGAGTGCTTGGCTGTATTTAACTTGCCAAACCCACCTGAGGTCTCGTTTAATTACATCCTGATAAAATCCTTGGTTAGGTTGATTCAGATTGAACGTGCTTAATCCAATTTTTAGGTAATGGCGAGAAGAAATATTCCATCCATATTGTGCGCCTAATCCAATATTGGCATTGGTTTTACGATCCGTTTGAAATGTTTCATTGGTGGGTAATAAAGGGTTAAAAATGTACCCATTGTATTGTGAATCAAAGTAGAACGCATCCGTATTTACTTGCCTATGATTAATACCTAGGTTAATTCCACCTGTAATAATATGAAGGGAGTCGGAGCTTAATTTGAACGTTTTTGATAAGGTAACCATGGCCTCAATGGTTTTGAGTTTGCCATCGCCTGCTTGATCATGGAACATTAACAACCCGTAATTGAAATGCTTAGCTTTTCGATCAACACACACATTAAAGGTTTGAAATGGAACAGAAACACTGCGCCACTGATCCCTGAAATTTCCAATAAATCGGGTGTCCCCATTAAACTCGCCCGTATTTGCTGGATTTTGAAAGATCGGATTGTCGTTGAATTGAGACCAATGAATGTCTTGTCCATAGGCAATGAAATTAGCCAGTAAAACAATAAGTACAACGATTCGCTTCACCTTGTAAATGTATCAAAAATGCCAATTAATTCAAAGACTTTAAGGACTTAGGGTGTGCTCGACGATACAGGAAGGATTTTCCCATTAAATACAAGACCACTTCGTAGCGTGAATTCTGCAATGAA
>JBEIDV010000026.1:0-16658 GCA_040383285.1 Crocinitomicaceae bacterium
CAGCAGCATTGATGGGGTAGTAGTACCCGCAAATTATAATTGCCCCGGACAATTGGTCATTTCAGGTGAGTTAAAAGCCGTTGAAGAAGCGTGTGCAAAACTCACCGAAGCAGGAGCTAAACGAGCCTTGATATTGCAGGTTGGTGGCGCATTTCACTCACCGCTTATGGAACCTGCACGTGCTGAATTAGCTTCCGCTATTGAATCCACGCAATTTAACGCACCGATTTGCCCCATTTATCAAAATGTCAATGCGCTTCCGGTTACCGAACCTACGCTAATTAAAGCAAATTTATTAGCGCAACTTACAGCCCCTGTGAAATGGACTCAAATCATGGTGGCAATGAATGATCATGGGCTTTCTGAAGTGATTGAGGTTGGACCAGGAAAGGTGCTACAAGGACTTTTCAAGAAAATCAACCGCGAGTTGCCCGTTTCTTCTGCAAGTTTAGGTTAGGTTATTTGTTTTTTTTCGTTACCTTTCTAATTCAAACTCTAGAAAATATGAAAAAAACCTTAACCCTATTAGCGAGCATTTTGGTATCACAACTATTCGCACAATCCGCGCTCGGAGATGCCATTGGAACCGTATTGGATTCGGATTCAAAACAACCGATGGAATACGTAAAAGCGTTTATCCTTGATCAAGGAAAGAAATACCAAGCCATTACGGATAAAGACGGTCGATTTAGAATTTCAGCGATTCCAGCAGGTAAGTATAATGTGTTTTTGGTATTCGGTAGAGATACTTCCCAAAATTACTTGGTTGATATCCCAATAGAATCCTATGGAAATATAGGTTCCGTTGAATTTAAACCGAAAGGCGTAATGAAGGATGAAATTGTTGTTAAAGAACGCTTACGCTTGCGAATGGGGGAATTACCAACACCTGAATTAACCGAAAAGGACATCAAACATAACCCTAATAAATTCAGTGTAGCAACCATGGCTACCCAAATGTCCTCAGAAATTAAGATGGCAGATGATGGTGAGTTGATGTTCCGTGGCGCACGTAAAGGGGATATGATTTATGTGTTAGACGGCGTTAAATTACAGGATGTTTACAACGTGCCCAGCTGTTCAATCAATCGAATGATGGTCTACACGGGTGGATTACCTGCAAAATATGGCGATACCTTAGGTGGAGCAATCGTTGTAGAAACGTATGGATATTTTGACTTACTGCGTCAACGAGCAGATTAATATAAAATCTCCCAAAGAAATAGTCCTTTAGCGGGGACCGATAAAGCTGCCTCTTGGCGGCTTTTTTTTGCTAGAATGACTGGAATTGCTTCCGGTTCAATATTCCCGATTCCAACTTCCATCAATGTTCCCACCATGGCTCGTACCATGTTACGCAAAAAACGATTTGCGCTTACTTCAAATACATAACCTTCATTCGTCTCTTGCCAAGTGGCATTAAAGACCTCGCATAGGGTGGTTTTTACGTCGGTATCCCCTTTGGCAAAGGAGGCGAAATCATGTTGTCCGATAAAATAGGAGCAAGCCATATTCATTGCTTCTACTGATAATGGACGTTCATATACCCAGCAAAACCGGTCGTTAAACGGTGTTTTTTCTTTCTCGATAAAATACCGATAGGTACGTTTTTTAGCATCAAATCTTGCGTGGCACTCGGTATAACTCGCTTCGATTATTTTAATGTCTGAAGGAAGCATTTTATTTAATTTATAAACGAGCTGATCCAACTCAATTCCTAAGGATTCAAAGTGAATAAAATACTGCCTTGCATGCACACCCGTATCTGTTCTACCACAACCAACAATTGGAATAGGTTGATTTGCATTTAGTTTAGTTAAACAGGATTCAATCGTACCTTGAACCGTTTTAACATTTGGTTGAATTTGCCATCCAGCATAGGCGGTTCCGTCATAGGCTAATTGCATGAAAACAATCCGATTTATCATGGCGTAAAGTTCTGATTTTTTTTAAAAAGCAACTAAGATTATATTATTCCGTAATCTAATTTCAATTGGCGAATAGGGAAATATTTGAATATTAGTGTAACTTTACAATGCGCAAATGAGTATTTATTATACTTTATGATTAGAAATTTACGATTCTTCTTCTTGTTTTTATGTTTTATAGGGTTAGGAACATCGAATGTTCCCTTAGCACAATGTCCGCTTGCACCTGTTATTACTACCTTGGTTCAGCCTACCTGTACAAACGCAACTGCTACAGCAACCTTGGTCGGGTTACCAAACGGTAATTGGGACTTGTATGCGATTCCTTCAAGTGCACCCTTACCACCACCATATCCTGCACCAACACAATCAGGAACGGGTTCTACCGCGATCGTAGGGAATTTACTGCCAGGTACTGCGTATACATTCATTTATATCGAGCCAAACGTGCCATGTACATCACAGGTTTCTAGTACAGTAAATATTAATGCGATCCCTTCCAATCCACCTGCACCAATTACCGGATCGGTTACACAACCAAATTGTGCGCCCGGAGTTACCACCGGGAGTGTGCAGCTTTCCAATTTACCAACTACCGGACAATGGACAATCACTGCCACTGGTCCTGGTCCAACTACTTTTACTCAAACGGGGATAGGTGCTAATTTTATTTTCCCAAACCTTCCGATAGGCTCATACACCTTTACTGTAACCTTGATTTCATCGGCATGTACTTCGGCTTCATCAAACTCTGTGGTAATAAATGCGCCCGTTAATCCGAGTGCACCTGTTGTAGGAACTATACAAAATCCAACTTGCGCTTCAAGCACCGGCTCTGTAAGTTTGTCCGGCCTACCACCAACAGGTACATGGACCTTAAATGCTTCACCTGGGGGCTTTTCACAAACCGGATCAGGAACCACGGCTACCTTTAATGGTTTGACAGCGGGTGTGAGCTACTTGTTTACTGTTACAAATAGTCAAAGTTGTACTTCTGTTTTTAGTACCAGTACAACAATTGCAAATGCTCTCACTATTCCACCGGTGCCTACAGCAACCGTTGTGCAACCAACATGTCCTATACCAACAGGTACTGTCACGGTAACTGCTCCCATTGGTTTAAACTATGTGTATTCTATTAACGGTGCAAATTTTCAAGCCGGTACAGTATTTACAAACGTTTCAGGTGGAGTTTATACGTTGTATGTGCAAGATACCCAGTCGGGTTGCACCACATTATCAGTAGGTACATATACAGTGAATCCTACGCCAATACCACCTGCAGTGAGTATTGATTATATCACAAATGTATCATGCAATGGAGCCGCAGATGGTTCCGCAGCGGTTCAAATAGATTCGTTGGGAACCCCACCTTTCGTGTTCTCTTGGTCTCCAATTGGTGTAGCAAACGATACGGTTACAGGCTTAGCTCCTGGAAATTATAATATTGTCGTGGTCGATGCATTAAATTGTGTAGTGGTTAATAGTGTCACGATTACTGAACCAAATGCCATGGGAATTATCGGAGATTCTACACCAGTTGATTGTAACTTACAGTTGCTTGGAACCATGGATGTTACAGTGAGCGGCGGAACTGCACCATACTCCTATCTTTGGTCGCCAGGTGGTCAAGTTACAGACAGTATTGGTGGATTAAATGTGGGGACTTACAGCGTTACAGTAACAGATGATAATGGATGTACTGTGGTATGGGGTGCTACCATCGGTATAATTAATGGGTTAGCACTAAATATTCAGCCGAATGATACGGTGATTAACCCGGGAACTACCTTCAATGCATCCGTTAACCTTGGCACCAGTTTTTTATGGACACCATCTGAAGGACTTTCTTGTGATGATTGTCCAAACCCCTTGGTGTCTCCAGATTCCACAAGCGTTTATTATGTGACCGCTGTGGACGATAATGGATGCACAGGAACTGATTCTTTACTTGTCACGGTTAAGTTATTGTGTGGCGAGTATTTTGTTCCTACTATTTTTAGTCCAAACGGAACAGGACCTAAAGCTAATAATGAATTAAGGGTGTTTGGTAAAGAAGTATGTGTAAATGATTTCAATTTTGTGGTGTATGATCGCTGGGGCGAAAAAGTATTTGAATCAACATCGATTCAAAATGCATGGGATGGGTTTTTTAAAGGGCGTCCAGCGCAAGAAGGAAATTATGTATACGATTTAAATATACAACTGTATGATGATTCTATGTTACATAGGTCAGGTAGTGTAACCCTTGTGAGATGAGAAATTGTATGATGAAAGTAATGATTGCATGCCTTGGACTATTAGCCGCTTTATGGGTTCAGCCCCTGTATGCGCAAGATGTTCATTTCTCTCAAGTAGAATTGTCACCGCTTACATTGAATCCGGCCTTAGCTGGTTCTACTTCTGCATTTCGAGGAATTGCCATGTATCGAAGTCAATATGGTAGTTTTGCAACCCCATTTCAAACAATTACCGCTTCCTTAGATGGTAAGTTAACATCCTCGTTAAAAGGTGCTAATGGTTCTCTTGGTGCTGGAATTAATTTTTACAACGATCGAATGGCGGATGGGCATTTCACCCAAAGCACCGTTGGTGTAAATTTTTCATATCGATTAAAAGTTTCACGATTTAGTGCCGTAGCCCTTGGATTGAATACAACCTTCGGCCAATGTGCTACTAATCCAGCTGCAGGACAATGGGGAACGCAATATGATGGAACAGCGTTTAATCCGTTAATTCCAAACGGTGAAGCGTTTTATGAACAGAATTTCGCATACTTTGACTTGGGTGTTGGAGGAGTATATACCTACCAAACAAATAACGGAAAAACAACCAATACTGCAGATAAAGGCTTTCAGGTTGGTTTTTCTGCATTTCATGTGAATAACCCCAGATATTCATATTATAATTCAAGTATTCAAACCTTACCAATTAGATACTCTGCATTTATTAATGGAAATATTGATATTGTTTCTACGCAAGGGGTATTACAACCCGCAATCTATTATCAACGGCAACGTAAGGCTAACGAGATATTGTATGGGGTTACATACAAGCAAATAATAGTTAAGCCATCTTGGGAAACAACAAACATCAAAGAAATAGCCTTTAGCTTAGGATTGTTTAGCAGATTTAAAGATGCCATTGTTATTCGAACGGGTGTTAATTATGGAGCCCTCACCGCTGGTTTTGCGTATGATATTAATGTTTCTCGCTTGTCTTTAGTTTCAAATTTTAAAGGTGGATTTGAAACATATATCAAATATGACGTGGATCAATTTGTTCGTAAGAAACTGCGCGTAAAATAATCCTATTTAATGATGAACGGATAAGTTGCCGTTGATAAGTCCGCTTGAAATAAATCGTAGGAATAATACCCATCTTTTTCTGCCATAGACGCAAAACTCGCCTTTTTAGCACTTAAATCTATATTGAAATGGGTATCGTCATTTACGGAATTAATTTCTGGACCTAGATTAACCGGTGCGCTCCATGTCCCGTTTTCAAACATTGAATAAAAGATATCATACCCACCAAATCCTGGAAGTTCATCACTGCTAAAGAATAAGAACTTTCCGTCTGAGGTAATGAAAGGGGTTGTTTCATTCCCCTCACTATTAATTTCTTTGGGAAGGGGAGTGACAGGTCCAAACCCAAGGTCTGATTTAATTGTACCAAATAAATCTAAGCCTGAAACATCAGCACGTCGATCCGATGTAAACACCATATAAGCACCATTTTCTCCCTGCTCTGCGAGTGTAGCACTTCCTTCAAAATAATCGGTGTTTAATCCTTTACCCTTTAAAACAGTAGGATTAGACCAATCGAACGGTTCGTCGGAATACAATTCAAATAAGTCAGAACTTTTTGTTGTCTTTTCAGTGTAAGCAGTATTTATAGTTAATAAGGCGTAGGTTCCCTCTTTGTTTACGAAACTCAAGGCATCAAACCCATTTGTATTAATGGATTTAAAAAACTCATAATCCATTTCGTAATCCATAGTAATCGGATTCCAGTTAGCTCGGTACATGTCTTCAAAATATTTTGAATCATCGGGATTTAAATTCTCCCCGGTGGTTTCAGGACGACGTGCGGTGAAAAACAATACTTCTCCTCCTTTTAACAAAATCGGAGCATATTCATCTTCAAGGGAATTCAATTGTATTGCTAAGGGTTTTCTGAGGGGTGTAAACCCTTGTTTTTTTGCTGAAATCATTCGTTCACATTGCTCGATGTTAGCAGTAATACCGTAAGATAAAGCCATTTTATTTCCCATTAAAATAGCTGTTTTTTTGTACGCAGTGATGGCAGTTTCAACATTACCGAGTCGGTGGTTTATTTTTCCAACTAATTCGTAAAATTCCGCATCGGCCTCTTCGTTTTCGCTTAAATTACGAATGGCATTATCAATATAGCTATGCGCTGTATTAAAACTGGTTAATTCATAATGACAAGCAGCCATCCAATAATTTAGTTTCCACGCCTCGGCATCTAGCGCTTCAGCACGTTTAAATGATTCAATAGCCTCATTCGTTCTACCGGCATTAAAACTTTCTATTCCCTTATTAAGGTGGCGGGTATAATTTGTTTTTTCGGCTGCTGTTAGTTTGGGCTGACCGAATACAGTGGTGACCGTAGTAACCAATAAGGCAAGTATAAGTAGTTTCATAACTCGAATTTAGTATTTTACATGATTTTTTCGGGGAAAATAATGGTATTATTCTCCACATTAAATTGTTCATCAAGGTTCAAATCGTGTTTGGTGACTTGAATTTAATAATTTCGCATTAAATTAATTCGATTTCTATGCCATCCTTTCATTTCACATGTGCTCATTTAAATGATCTTTTTTCTGAAGAACTTGCCAATACCCTGCATCAAGGAAATGAAACAGAAGATAATCATCGTTATCATTGGGAGGATGAGTTTGAGGTTCAAAATGTTCTTAGTTTTTCTGTCGAAGAAAATGGAGCATATCATTTAAAAGGTACGCAGGGATCCGGAGCTGATTTCTCCTTTGCAATTCCAAATATGACGGTGATAACCCTTAGGTTGAGTAACGATACAGAAGCTCAATTTGCCATTTCAAATCAATTGATTCAACGGGTTAAGCAAAGCTCAATGGATCAAGATACACATATGCTAGTGGAGCTCAAGGATAGTGAACCTTTTGCAAATCCAATCACTGGAATTTATATTGCTAATCATGATTTTCCGATTCAATTAGTTGCTCATGCTAGAGACTAAAGAGTTATCACTAAGTTTTCATTCGGATCGAAACGTATTAAATCGGATTAATGCGTGTTTTGAGCCAAATACAATTTATGGTATTGCAGGGAATAGTGGAGAAGGCAAGTCTAGTCTATTAAAGATTTTAGCGGGTACCTTAGATCAAAATTCAGGTGATATATTCCTCCATGAACGTAAACTTCCACGGGCATCTCAACGCCTAATTCCTGGTCATCCAGGTATTGCGCTCGTAGCGCAAGATTACAAGCTTGATATATACCATACGTGCATTGAAAATATTCGTGAGTCAATTCTTAACTGGGAACCGGTTCAACGTGAACGTCGGGTGAATTATCTAATAAAATTAGTTGGTCTTAATGCCGTAAGAAATGAGAAAGCACTCACCTTATCAGGCGGTGAACAACAGCGATTGGCCTTGGCTCGGGCACTAGCATCAAAACCGAGTTGGTTACTTTTGGATGAACCTTTTTCACACCTAGATAGCACCTTAAAAAACAAATTAATCAACTTGCTATTAACATTAAAAGAAAAGGAAAAGATTTGTATCATTTTAGTGTCTCATGATGCACACGACATGTTGGGTATATGCAATAAGATGGCATTTCTAAAGAAGGGTAACTTATCTGCTTTTTTTACACCGATGGAGCGTTTTTTCAATTTAGATAATTTGAAAGATGCTCAGTGGTTCGGTGAGGTCAATAGCGTGAATTGGAACGGAGAGTCGCTTCGTTTTCGACCAGGGTTTTATATAATTACACCTGAAGGGATACCTCTGGAATTGTCTCAATGCTTTTTTAATGGTACGGTTTATATTAATTCTTTTTATACGGAAAAGTATGAACGTGTAATATTATATAGCCTGACACCATTACCGAAGCAACTAAAAATTTTACCTACGCATGAAAAGTAAATCAAGGCAGCCTCTTTGGGCCATTTTCACACGTTCAATAACCGAGTTTTTCGAAGAAGGTGCGTTTTTTCATGGTGCGGCTTTGTCCTATTATACCTTGTTCGCTTTAATACCATTACTCTATTTAACAGTTATAAGTTTTGGACAGATTTTCGGAGAAGAAATATGCATTAATGCCATAACTTCAATATTTGAGAAGAACATTGGTATTGAAGACATATCCATTTTTACGGGCTATTTAAAAAAATTAAATAATCAATCGAAATCGATTACATTGAATATCGTCATGATTTTGGCTTTACTTTATTCTTGTTCTGCATTTATGGTGTCCTTGAAATATAGCATAAATGATTTCTTTAATATTCAAAAACGAAAACGTGAGAAATTAAATCTGGTAATGGATGTAGTGAAATTTAGGTTTCTATCCCTGGCGTATTTAGCCCTTTTTGCACTTTTGATATTGTTATCTTATTTCATTCAAATTTTCGCCTTTAGTTTCATGGAGAATTGGCTTTCATCTACCATTGGAAATGTTCATGTTGGATTTATCATCTTTCACCACCTCTTTTCGATGCTTATGAACCTTTTAATCATTGCCTTTATTTTCAAATTTGTTCATGACGGAAGCATCGCATGGAAGCTCGCATTTCGAGGGGCCTTGCTTACATCCCTATTACTATTTATTAGTCAAGTGATTATAAAATATTACCTACAACATTATTTTTTCTTAGGGAAGGGAGATGTTGTCGGCTCCATGTTTATATTGATGGCGTGGGTGTTTTACTCGGCCCAAGTTATTTTTTTTGGCGCTAAGTTCACCTATGTTTATGGTAAGGCAATTCACCAAGTGCCTCAATAATTGTATCTTAGTTAAAATTCACACCTATGAAATTATGCACCCTTTGCGCGGCGTTTGGGTTATTTATCTTATTGTTTTCTTGTAAAGACAGCGGGGTATTGGTTAAACCAAAGTATAAAACCACCATTTTTCATGGCCAACAAGGGGAAACGGAGGTTAATGCGTTTAATCGAAGGCAAGCTGAACGTGAAAAAAGTTTAGCAGAAGAGATTGAAAAGTCTGAACAAGCACTTCAGATGCTTAAAGAACAACAGAAAATGTTCTATTCTATTGATTCCACGGAACGGATAAAAGAAATCGACGAGCAGTTAACACGCTTACTTAAGCGTACGGAAGAAATCATCATTGCCCTGAATCAAACGGATCCCTATACGCCTGAGGGGCATGAAACGGCATTGAGACTCGCGAAAGAACTTAATGATTTACTATATGTGTATGTCGTGCCACTTGGTGAATTAATTGCCGCGAATAAGGAAATTAAAAACATTTCTGCGGATATTAGTTTTGATACTGGAAGTTCTGTAATCAGTGCCGAAGGGAAAAAACTGATAACAGGAATGTTGGATAGTATAAAGTCGGACATAATAAATTGGGGGAATTACTTAGATCATCACAATGAACATATTTTTGCGGACGAAGATTTTTCAACCATATTAATTGTTTCTGGGTATTCAGATAAACAGGGCGCTGGGGATGAAAAAACAAGAACCCAACGGAATCAAGAACTTTCTGAGGCACGTGCAAAATCGGTAGCCACGGAATTTGAAAAACAATTGAAATCTTTGGATGTAAAATGGAAGTTGTCTTTTAAAATTTCATACGAAGGAAAAGGTGAAATACTACCCCCTTCAATATATGACGATAAACAAAAGAATAATCCCAATAGACGAATCACGACGATTCGAATGGTGGTAGGACCCAAGATCTTGCTTTACAATAACGGAGAATAATTAAAAAAAGGCAGGTGGCCGGCGAACATCGATTTTTGCATCTCTAAACAGAGAAGAGGTATTTCGTATACTCAATAAAAAACTTTTATTTCCTCCGATTGGTGTCCAAAAGAAACTTAACGCCCAACAATGCATATTACGGTTTAACGCTAAATTCATATTGGTTATCTGCATAGATTTGGTATCCAAATTCACATTCCCAGAAAGGTTCCAGCGCTTTGTGAACGTGAGATCACCGTTCAATGCCAAGGTTTGAACCGTTGTCCATGTAGCTGAATTATCGATGGTTTTATTCGTATTTGTTACCACACTAAAAACATGTGCTACATTGATTTTCCATGGAATATCAAAGTATATTGCTTGTTCAGGATGTAAGGCATAATATGCGTAATCTGCGTTCCATTGTTCTTTGATTTCTTCCTTCTTCTGCTCAATGAGTGCACTGCTTTTTTTAGAGGTTATGGTAAACGTTGTATTTAATCCCACATTTAGGAATCGACCCAATCCTTGATTCGTTTCCCATGCGAATTTATCTATTGCCCTGCCGGAACTATCATTCCAGCCATATAAACTGTAGGTGCTGTTCGCAACAAAATTCATCCATTTAAACGGGCTAATTCGAAGGTTTAAGGATAAGTCCGACAAATTCATGGAATCTCTAAGGAAATCCATATTTCCGTTTATGGAGAACTGGTCAATTATACGTGTTTTTCTAAACCCTGTCAGGGTATCCTTATCTGATTTTGTCTTTAGCTCTAAACTATTGTTTACGCCAAAAGTTAAGAATGAAGAAGCTTGAGTATTTCCAACACTATAAATACTTCGTTCAAACGGTGAATAACTCACGGAAGTTTGATTAGGACCGACATTCGCTGTGATTAATTGATTGAGTTTTGGTACGTACCGATATCCAATGGAAGGTGTCATTAAATGCCTTAATATAGGCTTCTTTTTACCGATGAATTTATAATAACTATAAACCACCGTTGTAGCATTAATACTGAAATTAAACTCGTTTGCAACGGCAGATTTTCTTAGGGTATCTGTTATGGTTTTATTCGTAAGTGCATCGTAATTTTTTTCTATTTGCTGAAAGTTAATTTTATTCCCATAATTTAAATTAGGGTTTATTTTAACTGCATTCTTGAAAAACCCAAACGTGGTTTGAAGTCCAATTCCTTGATTTACGCCGTTAAAAAAAGACTGACCAATTTTCGTCAAATCTAAAGGGCTTATGAGTGAGTCACCAAAGGTGCTTTTATTCTGAGTCTCAAAGTTATAGGTGAGTCCGATACGTTGGATTGCTCTTCCTAACTCCGATGTTGGAATTGCGATTAATTTCTTAAATGGAAATACCCTAGTCATATTTACATTAATTATTGGGGAAACTAAGGCCATGTTTTTCGCTAATGAATTTTGTCTCATCGAGATTTTTGCTCCCATGGTTAATGGTTTTCCCGGAAATAATCGATTTAAATTGATGTCAGAGTTAAATGAATTATTAAAATACTCCGGATTGATCGGGTCGGGATTGTTCTTGGCGGTGTTATCCGAAATGAAATTTACATTGGACGTGAAATTCCAAAACGGGTTTGACTTTTGCTGCTTGTTGTGAGACCATGTAAAGGTAAATTTATTGTTTTTGGTATAGTTTGGGAATCCGTTGTTAAATTGCTGAAACCCAATTCCAATACGTCCGGTAAATCCGTATCGTTTTGAATAATCCAACTCGTTTCTTAATCCCCAACTCCCGCGACTATATAAATTTGCATAGATGCTGGTTTGCAGGTGATCATTTATCGGAATAAAATAACCCAAATTCTGAATTCCGAAACCGTACGATGAGCTTGGAATAAACTCCGGAAATAGCAATCCTTTTGTACGCTCTTTTTGTTGAGGAATAAACGCAAATGGCAACCCAATGGGGGTAGGGATTCCACTTATCCACAAGTTCATGGGACCCGCAACAATTCGTTTTTCAGGCACAACTACTCCTTTGCTTAGTAAAAAGTGGTAATGTGGTTCCTCTTGATCACAGGTGGTAAGAACTCCTTTTTTGAGATGAATTTGATCTGACGGATATCGTTTGGCTACTCCCATGCTAAAAAACAACTCATCCTGCGTAACTTCAAGAGATTCTATATAAACCTTTTGTGTTTCAGTATTCATACGCATCCGTTTACAGGTCATGGTTTCACCTGATTCAACAAAAACAGGGAATTCAATCGGTACACTGTCCGTGTTCAAGATATAGCTTGCTTCAACCTCATGCTGTTGGAAATCCAGGATAATCGCTCCTGCAGTGAGTTTGCTTGTTAATGTTTCAACATACGCTCCACCGAATAAATAGGCTTTTTTTGATGGCACATCATAGTACGAAGAGTCTCGAGCCCCATACTTAATAATTTCATCAATTTGTACATCATCCTGATAAATTGTATCTGAAATGGGTCCTTGTGCGTTTAGTGAAAAACACATTATTAACATTCCAACGAAGAAAAGTAGCCGAGGTGGCACAACTTTCGCTTGAATCTTGAACTTAAATTTGAATTCTATCATGGAACGTATTGCAAAACTACCAAAAAAAGCGCTGATTCTGAGGAATGGCATTGTTGCATTTATCGTGTGCAACCTTTTTATTTCAACACATTTTTTTGCTCAAAAAGGAGTTGAATCCCCAAAATTGAAAACTGTAGTAATAGACGCTGGACATGGCGGCAAAGATCCGGGCTGTCATGGAGGTTATGCGCATGAAAAAGAGGTATGTTTATCGATGGCCCTCAAATTGGGTAAATTAATTAAAGAAAAGTACCCTTCAATTACCGTTAAATATACCCGTGAAACGGATGTGTTTGTGGAATTGATTGAACGCGCTAACATAGCGAATCGCGCAAATGCAGATTTATTTATTTGTATTCACGCAAATGCGGGTTCGACGGTAGCCTACGGAACAGAAACATATGTGCTGGGATTACATCGCACCGAATCTCAGCAAAAAGTAATGGAACGCGAAAACTCCATAATTTCCTTAGAAGATGATAAAGGAGCTAAATACAAGTCATTCGACTTGACGCCTGATGCCATGATTGCGATTCAATTACAGCAAAATGTTAATCTTAACAATGCGATTAAATTTGCCGGGTTCTTACAATCAGAGTTTAAAACGATTGGCCGTTATGATCGGGGAGTTAAGCAAGCCGGATTTTTAGTTTTGTATAAAACAGCCATGCCCAGTGTGTTAATTGAGACAGGTTTTCTTACCAATCCGAATGAAGAAGGATTTATTGGTAAACCTGAAGGCCAAGAAAAAATGGCCAATGCGATGTTAAAAGCGTTTGTGAATTACAAAAATGATTATGAAGGTAAAACCTTAACAGAAGATCATGTGCTAACTCCAGATAAAAGTGATCCAAAACCAACAGTTCCAAAAGTGATTGATACGGTTACCGTGGTTGAAACGCCTTCTTCAGAAGTATTTTTTACGGTTCAAATAGTTTCCTCAGCTGAGAAATTGTCACTGGATGCCGAAAAATTTAAAGGAGTTCCTGTTAAAGAATATACGCAGGATAATTTATACAAATACTACACTGGTATATTTGTTAAGGATTTAGATGGCGCTAAAAAACATAAAGTGGCCATGCAAGAAAAAGGATTTTCTAGTGCTTTTGTTATCGCTTTCTCTAACGGAGAACGCATCAGTATCGAAAAAGCCATTAAATTAGCAGAAAAATAGAGTTTGAAAATTTCAAAAGAAATAAAAGCAGGTTTTATTGCGATTAGCGCCATTGTGTTATTGGTGCTAGGCATAAACTTTCTGAAAGGGTATAGCTTGCTCGGCGGTGATGATACTTTTTACGCATATTTCCCGAATTCAGGACAAGTTATGGTTTCCGGTAATGTTACCTTGAACGGAGTAATTATTGGTAAAATTTTAGATATTCAAAACGTGCCAACGAACCCAGAGAATCGCCGCGTGAAGATAAAATTTAGCGTGAGTGAATCGGATATTCAATTACCAAAAGGAACCGTAATCGAGCTTGGGTCTTTAGACCTACTCACTAAAGGGTTAATCGTGAATTATCCGAATCAGTTGAAATCAGGCTATTATCACCCAGGAGATGAAATTCCTGGCAAGTTGTCTGCCGATATGTTTTCTCAAGTAAAAGAATATGCCGACCCAATTTCTAAAAAACTCCAATCCTTGATTTTACATATCGATGGCATGGTTAATTCACTTTCGGGAGTATTCGATGAAAATGGGTCGAACGATATTACCGCGAGTATTAAAGAACTCCGCATTACTATTAAGAAAATCGGCGATTTGTCTTCTGAAATTCAAGGTTTTGTTGGGCAAGAAAAAGCACAGTTCTCAAAAATTATGAATCATGTGGAACAAATTACTTCCAACCTCGAAAAGAGTAGTGATGAAGTTTCAGCCATTATTGGTAACTCAAAAAAGATTTCTGAGGATATGGTTAGTGCTGATTTTAAAGGAACAATCCTTGAAGCACAAACTACCTTGAAAAAATTTAATTATATGCTTGAGGATGTAAACAAAGGGAATGGCACCTTGGGTAAGCTTGTGCATGATGAAAAGTTATACAATGAACTCGTTGAAACGAACAATGAGCTCCAAGAGCTTGTTGATGATTTGCAAGCACACCCTGAACGCTACGTTCACTTATCGGTTATTGGACGAAAAAACAAGGGACTTCAACTCACCGGGAAAGAAGAAGGAAAATTAAAAAAGTGGTTAGATACAATCCCAGATTAGTCCTATGTTATCACATCTAATATTTGTTGTCTTAGCGCTCTTTTCTCTTGGTCTTTTTACATGGAAGATGCGCTCGATTATTAAACAAATCAAGTTGGGTCAATCCATTAATCGAACAGACCGAACGGGTGAGCGAATCAAAACCATGTTGCTTGTAGCCTTTGGCCAGAAAAAAATGTTTAATCGACCAATCCCGGCAATTTTACATTTTATTTTCTATGTGGCCTTTATCATTACCCAAATTGAACTTATTGAAGTGTTTATTGATGGGTTTACAGGGTCTCATCGATTCTTTTACCATGCAGGGTTAGGTGCTTTTTACACCTTCGTAATCAGTTCAATTGAAGTGCTTTCAGTACTTACGTTTATTGCCACATTGATTTTCTTTGCACGTAGAAACTTAATCAAGCTACCTCGGTTCGCTTCTTCCGACTTGAACGGATGGGCAAGGAATGATGCCAACCTGATTCTCTTATTCGAGTTGATTCTAATTACTTTTATTTTCATGATGAACAGCGCCGATGAGGCGGATAACCTGTTACGTTCTAATGTTGGTTACGGGTTTGCGATAAGTCAATACCTTGGGCCCTTGTTTTTTGGACGAACCAACAACCTAGATTTACTTCATATTATTTCTTCCATCGGGTGGTGGGGTCACCTTATTATGGTTTTTGTGTTTTTAAATTACCTGCCATACTCCAAGCATTTACATATTCTTTTCGCTTTTCCAAATACCTACTTTTCCAACCTCAACGCTAAAGGAAAATTCAATAATATGGAGTCTGTGGAAGCGGAAGTAAAATTAATGCTTGACCCGTCCGCTGACCCATATGCAGCCGCACCAGCTACCGAGGCTCCTCAGCGCTTTGGAGCAAAGGATGTGCAAGACCTTTCTTGGAAACAATTGTTGGATGCCTATTCTTGCACCGAGTGTGGACGTTGTACTTCTGTGTGCCCAGCGAATCAAACTGGAAAATTACTTTCTCCTAGAAAAATCATGATGGATACGCGTGATCGCTTGTCTGAAATCGGGGCAAATGATTTTGATTTGAATGACGGTAAGTCCTTACTTGGAGATTACATTACACCCGAAGAGCTATGGGCCTGTACCAGTTGCAATGCGTGTGTACAGGAATGCCCCGTGAACATAGACCCATTATCCATTATTGTTGATCTACGAAGATTCTTAGTGATGGAAGAGTCAAAAGTTCCAACGGAATTAACAGGAATGTTAACTAACATTGAGAATAATGGTGCGCCATGGCAGTTTTCTCCTGCTGATCGAATGAAATGGACCGAAGAAAATTAAACGGATGAATTTAAAAGTTCCAACAATGGCCGAAATGATGGCCACGGGTGAAACTCCCGATGTGTTGTTTTGGGTAGGTTGCGCCGGAAGCTTTGACGACCGAGCCAAGAAAATCACCAAGGCCATCGCTAAGATTTTAACCCATTGTAATGTTAAATATGCGGTATTAGGCACGGAGGAATCGTGTACCGGAGATCCTGCGCGTCGGGCTGGAAATGAATTCACATTTCAAATGCAAGCCCAAATGAACATTCAAGTGCTCAATGGCTATGAGGTGAAACGAATTGTAACAGGTTGCCCTCATTGCTTCAATACACTTAAGAATGAGTATCCAGAATTAGGCGGTACCTATGAGGTGCTTCATCATACGCAGTTAATACAAGATTTGATTAATACAGGTAAACTATCCCTTAAAGAAGGCGGCACCTTCAAAGGAAAGAAAATCACCTTTCATGACCCGTGTTATTTAGGCAGAGCCAATGAGGTATATGAGGCACCACGCGAACTTATTGAAAAGTTAGATGGCGAACTGGTGGAAATGAAGCGCTGTAAAACCAATGGGCTGTGCTGCGGTGCGGGAGGTGCTCAAATGTTTAAAGAAGCGGAAAAGGGCAATAAAGAAATTAATATTGAACGCACAGAGGATGTACTTGAATCCAATGCAACTATTGTAGCTAC
>JBEIDV010000027.1:0-15921 GCA_040383285.1 Crocinitomicaceae bacterium
ATCAAAAATCGCTCGTCGATTCAGAGATCCAATTTTTGGTCCTGATAAAGCACTTGAGCGTAGAAGTTATGGTCCCGGACAACACGGGCCGTCTAAACGTAGAGGTGGAAAACAATCTGAATACGCAATTCAGTTGGGTGAAAAACAAAAAGCTAAATATACCTACGGTATTTTAGAGCGTCAATTCGCGAATATGTTTGAGAAAGCATCGCGTATGAAAGGTATTACCGGTGAGAACTTGTTACAGTTATGCGAATCGCGTTTGGATAACATGGTATTTCGTTTAGGTATAGCACCTTCCAGAAGAGCTGCTCGACAATTGGTAGGTCACCGTCATATCACTGTAAATGGAGAAATTGTAAATGTTCCTTCATTCCATGTACGTCCGGGTGATACGGTTAGTGTTCGTGAAAAATCAAAATCGCTTGAAGCTGTTGTTTCTTCCTTAAACTCGATTAATAAAAGGTTAGATTGGATCGATTGGGATGGTGCGTCCATGACCGGTAAATTAATCAACATGCCTTCTCGAGATATGATTCCTGAAAACATCAAGGAACAACTAATCGTCGAATTGTATTCTAAATAATTTTTAATTTCAGCAATGGCAATACTTAATTTTCAAAAACCGGATAAAGTTGTAATGCTCCAATCGGATGCGTTTAATGGTGAATTTGAATTTCGACCACTTGAACCAGGATATGGTATTACAATCGGTAACTCACTAAGAAGAATTTTACTATCTTCTTTAGAAGGGTTTGCAATCGCCTCTGTACGCATTGAAGGCGTTGATCACGAGTTTAGTACCATGAAAGGTGTGGTAGAAGACGTTACAGAAATGATCCTTAATTTAAAACAAGTTCGATTTAAACAACAAATCGATTCTGTTGATAATGAAACGGTTATTATTTCAGTTTCAGGTCAAAATACATTGACAGCTGGTGATATTGGTAAGTTCACAAACGGGTTCCAAGTGTTGAATCCTGATTTAGTGATTTGTAATATGGAGCCTTCAGTAAAGTTTGAAATGGAATTATCTATTATCAAAGGGAGAGGGTACTATCCATCAGAAGAGAACAAAATTGAAGATGCTCCGTTCGGTACAATTTTCATTGATTCAATCTTTACGCCAATCAAGAATGTACAATTCACGATTGAGAACTATCGAGTTGAACAAAAAACAGACTTCGAAAAGTTAATACTGAACATTACAACAGACGGTTCAGTACATCCAAAAGAAGCATTGAAAGAAGCAGCAAAAATTTTGATTCAACATTTTATGTTATTCTCAGATGAGCGAATCACGTTGGATAATGAATTGAAAACTGAAACTGAAGAGTTCGATGAGAGTTCATTGCATATGCGTCAACTGCTTAAAACTAAATTAGTTGATATGGATTTATCAGTTCGTGCTTTGAATTGTTTGAAAGCAGCAGAAGTTGATACCCTTGGTGATTTGGTTTCTTTCGCGAAATCAGATTTATTGAAATTCCGAAATTTTGGTAAGAAATCACTTACTGAATTAGAAGATCTTGTAGACAACAAAGGTCTTACGTTTGGAATGAATGTAGCAAAGTATAAATTAGACAAAGACTAGTCGCAAAGACCTGAGAGATGAGACACGGAAATAAATTAAACCATCTAGGAAGAAAATCAGCCCACAGAAAGGCAATGATTTCTAACATGGCTTGTTCATTGATTCAACACAAACGAATCAATACAACCCTTGCCAAAGCAAAAGCGTTACGCGTTTTTGTTGAACCAATTCTTACAAAAGCGAAAACAGATTCTACACATTCACGTAGGGTAGTGTTCTCTTATTTGCAGAATAAAGAAATCGTTACAGAATTGTTTAGAGATATCGCACCAAAAATCGCAGAGCGTAACGGTGGTTACACGCGTATTATTCGTACAGGTTATCGCTTAGGTGATAATGCTGAAATGTGTATGATTGAATTGGTTGACTTCAATGAAATTTACAATACAGACCGTACGAAGAAAACAACACGTCGTTCACGTCGTGGAGGTACAGGTGCAGGCAAAGAAACTAGTAGCGTAGATGTTACCACAGATTCAGTTGCTGATGAAGTTGCGACTGAAGATGCACCAGTAGCTGAAGCAGCAGCGGTAATTGAAGAAACTCCAGTTGTTGAAGAGGCAGTGGTAGTTGAGGAAACTCCAGCAGCTGAAGAAGCAGTTGTTGTTGAAGAAACTCCAGTAGCTGAAGAAGTAGCAGTTGTTGAGGAAACTCCAGTAGCAGAAGAAGCACCAGTAGTTGAAGAAACTCCAGTTGTTGAAGAAGCTTCCTCAGAGGAAGAAACTCCAGCAGCAGATGATTCGACAGATGAAGAAACAAAGGAAGCGTAAGCTATCCACACTTGTTGATAAAAAAAGACGACTTTTAGTCGTCTTTTTTGTTTTATGCAGGTGCTGCTTCGTTGGAAGCTATTAATTTTGTCAAAATAATTTCATGACAGATTCACAACCCGCAATTTTAGTACTACAAGACGGTACAGTATTTAAAGGAACTTCTATTGGTGCTAAAGGAACAGCAAGCGGTGAGATTGCTTTTAATACAGGAATGACAGGATACCAAGAGGTATTTACAGATCCTTCGTATTTTGGTCAATTATTGGTAATGACCACTGCGCACATTGGAAATTATGGGGTACATGAAACTGAAGTAGAATCAGAACAGGTGATGATTTCAGGTTTAATAACCAAAAAATTCTCCAACGGGTATTCTAGACCCTCAGGAATTTCTTCACTTCAACACTTATTCGAGGCTCAAAATAAAGTGGGTATTGCAGATGTTGATACGCGCGCACTAGTTCGTCACATTAGAAGTAAAGGGGCTATGAATGCCATCATTTCTTCAGAAAATCTGGATGTAGATTCATTAAAGGCACAATTGGCTACAATACCGGATATGAATGGCCTTGAATTGTCTTCGAAAGTTGCTACAACTGAAGTGTTTGACGTACTCCCTGAACAAGTTGAGGCGAAGTATCGTGTCGCTTTACTTGACTTTGGTGTGAAAAAAAATATCATACGTTGCTTAACGGAACGTGGTTGTCATGTTAGGGTGTTCCCGCTGAATGCGACCTTAGATGAAATCAATACGTTCAAACCACATGGGTATATGCTTTCCAATGGACCTGGAGATCCATCCGCAATGCCAAATTCCATTGCCTTAGTTAAGGAGGTTGTTTCGCAGAATCGACCAGTTTTTGGTATTTGTTTAGGTCATCAAATCTTGGGACTTAGTCAGGGACTAAAAACCGAAAAAATGTTTAACGGACATCGTGGAATAAATCATCCAATCAAGAACCTATTAACGGGTAAAGGTGAAATTACTTCGCAAAATCATGGATTTGTTATTACTAGGGAGAGTATTGATGCGCAATCTGAAATTGAGATTACCCATGTTCACCTAAATGATAATACAATCGCAGGTATAGCATTGAAAAGTAAACCGGTGTTTTCTGTGCAATATCATCCAGAAGCATCTGCTGGACCACATGATGCGAGGTATCTTTTCGATCAGTTTATTAACCAACTTAACCAAACCATTTCATGAGTTTTATTGCCAATGTTTTTGCTCGTCAGATTTTAGATTCTCGTGGTAATCCAACCATTGAGGTTGACGTTATTACTTCTTCGGGTGTTTTAGGAAGAGCTGCTGTCCCATCAGGAGCATCAACTGGAGCGCATGAGGCGGTTGAATTAAGAGATAACGACCCTCATGTGTATTTAGGTAAGGGAGTATTGAATGCAGTATCCCATGTAAATACGGTAATTAACGAGGCACTTCAAGGTGTTGACGTATTTAATCAGAAAGGTATAGATTCCCTTTTAATTAAATTGGATGGAACATCAAACAAAGCGAAATTGGGGGCTAACGCGATTCTTGGAACTTCTCTAGCGGTAGCAAAGGCAGCTGCAATTGAGGCAGATTTGAGTTTATATCGCTACGTAGGCGGTGTAGGTGCCGTCACAATGCCTGTGCCGATGATGAATATCTTAAATGGTGGTTCACATGCCGATAATAAAATAGATATCCAAGAATTTATGGTTATGCCCTTAGGTGCCTCCTCATTTTCTGAAGGACTTCGCTGGGGTACCGAGGTTTTTCATCAATTAAAAGGCGTGTTAAAAAAACGTGGAATGTCAACCAATGTTGGTGACGAAGGAGGATTTGCACCAAACCTCGGTTCAAATGAAGAAGCAATTCAAGTAGTTATAGAGGCGGTGGAAAAAGCAGGGTTCAAACCCGGTCATGATATGTACATAGCACTGGATGCCGCTTCGTCTGAATTCTATAATGCAACAACGGGCTTATACGAATTTGAATCTACAGGTGAAAAAAGGACTTCATCGGAAATGGTCGCTTATTGGAAAGATTGGTGCAACAAGTATCCATTAATTTCTATCGAAGATGGCTTAGCTGAAGATGATTGGGCCGGATGGAAATTAGCCACGGATGAATTAGGTAAATCAACGCAATTAGTTGGAGATGATTTGTTCGTGACAAATACAGAACGATTAGCAAGAGGAATTTCCGAGGGAATTGCTAATTCAATTTTAGTTAAAGTAAATCAAATAGGATCACTTACTGAAACTATTCAAGCGGTGCAAATGGCAACTTCCAATGGCTATACGTCCGTTATGAGTCACCGGTCTGGTGAAACGGAAGATAGCACAATCGCTGATTTAGCTGTTGCGTTGAATACGGGTCAAATTAAAACAGGTTCCGCATCAAGAAGTGATCGAATGGCTAAATACAATCAATTACTTCGTATTGAAGAAGAACTTGGTGATGATGCAGTTTATCCAGGAACTTCCTTTAAGTTTATTAAATAATTGTCTGCTAGGTTCAATGTAAGGGTTTATGGAATCGTAATTAACGACCATCATGAAGTCCTTTTGTCATATGAACGGCGAAATGGATTCGAGTTTACTAAGTTTCCTGGCGGTGGAGTTATGTTAGGGGAGGGGATTCAAGAGGCGCTGCATAGAGAGTTTATGGAGGAACTCGGGGTTCAAATTGAGTCGAGTACATTCCTTTATGTGAATGATTATTTTCAAGCGTCGGCCTTTAATCAAACGGACCAGCTTATTTCATTTTATTACAAAGTAACCTTAGATTTAAATAATATTAATACAGAGTTAACAAAACTACCCTTAGACTCTGCGGATTCCAGTGATTTTGAACGAGTGGCGTGGGTCCCTCTGAATGTGCTAAGTGAACAATCGGTCACCTTTCCGATTGATAAAAACGTTGTTACTATATTACTCGGATCGTTATTGATTTGAGCGTTTTTATAGTTTTTTGTTAAAATTTAATGAATGTACTAATAAATTTCTACGTATTTTTGACAAATACATGAACTAACTTAAACCATGGCATCAAATACAGACAAAGATTTATTAGTAGGTGTTGGAAAGCAAATTAGAATTATCCGTAAGAAACAAGGGATGGCTCTGAAAGATTTGGCACAGGCTGTTGGTATGGAACCCTCAAACCTTTCGGTGATTGAGAATGGAAAATCAAATCCTCAGCTATTGACGTATGTCAAAATTGCTTCAGCACTGAAATGTTCAATGGCTAATCTTTTTGATTTCCCATTTGATTACGAAAACCTTGAGCAATCGTATACCCCACGAAAGCATAACGTTTAATTTTATTATTCTTCTACCCGTGTTATTTTAAATAATTTCGGGTCATATCCAATTTGGTCTACCAGTTGAAGGATTCGTTCGTCACTTAATTTTCTATCGATTGAGGTATAGAAGTGTACTTGTAGTTGTTCATCTTTATAAACATCTTCTGCTCCATTTTTCCCAAGTGCTGTCATGAATTGTGGAGAAAGAAATGGGCACATAAGCGCATGTGCCTCTGCTGAGACCGTGTATTTAATTTTAGTTTGACTAAATGAATAACTAGATTGGATTATCAATAAAAATAAAAAGGCTATATATTTCATTTCAGATAGATTAGATTAACGTATTAAGGTGATATGACCATGACGAATGTCTGATCCGCTACTTACTTTATAAAAGTAAATTCCCGCAACTAATTCTTTACCCGTTACATCAACGCCTGTAAATGGTACTGAATCATTGGTGAATTCATATACTTGGTTACCCCAACGGTTATAAATTTGTACACGGTATTCGAGGCATTTATCAAACCAAAGATTAAGGTTTAAGGTGTCATTAATACCATCAGAATCTGCAGTTATAACATTTGGGATTTGTTGTTCCCCTAAGGATTCTTCTATTATCATCGCTACTGACTGCGTCGCGTTGTAGGTGCAAGGATAATCATTCGTTATAGATAAATTAACTGTATAGATTCCGGGTTCTCCAAAAGCGTAAGTGGGTTGAGTTGAATTATCACCAAATCCTTCGTTGTTTGCAGTCCAAGAGATTGCCGTTATGATTTCTGAGCTTGGAAAATCTGAGCTAAACGAAGCGATATAATCACATTGTTGTTCAAAGGTGAATGAGGCAATGGGATTGGTAGGAACGATTAATAGTTGAGTTATCGTATCCATACAGCCACCTGTTGTACTTTCTACCGTGAGTGAAGCGCTTGCTTGTCCCGGCACACCATAATCATAGGTAATTGTATTTTGATTTCCTAGGGGAGTACCATTGATAAACCAATTGAGCTGAAGTTGATCAGTAAACATTGGATTTAAATTACTCGTATTCGTGAATTCAACAGTTGTAGAATAACAATCTACAACATAAGTAAAGTCTGCTTGAGGTATAGGATGGGATTCAATAATCAGCGTATCCGTATTTTGACAACCATTAGTATCTGTTATTGTAGCAATCAATGGAAAAACACCTATAGTATTCGGTGTGTACGTACCTGCGTTAGGAACATTAACATTCCATGTAAATTGATTTCCGGCAGTTGAACTGGCATTCAATACCGTAGATTCACCTAAACAGAGTAAGGTGTCGTTTCCTGCAAATAATGGAGGTTTTATCAATAGGAATGAATCTGTTACCGCACAGAATTCTGGAATGGTATAGGTTGCGTTATAAAATCCAGAAGGTAGCGTACCTGGTGTAAAAATTCCAGCTGGACTAACATTTAAGCCGCTCCATGCACCATTTTGAGGATTTGCAGAAAAACTTGTAGAAGGAGTACTTGAGCAAATTAAATCTGGCACAGAAAGTTGCGGGTCAATTACATATATGTTTCGTATCATGGTATCCGAATTCAGTCCGCACGATGAATACAAATAGATTTGATATACACCCGGGCTAGTAAACACATAGGATGGGTTTATTTGGCCGTTTAAAAATGTTCCATTTACATTCCATTGCTGAAAACATGTAAGTCCTACAATGGTGGTGTTACTGAAAAATACAGAATCATTTACGCATACAGTTGTATCAGATATGTTGAATTGAGGGATGCTTGTGCATGATTGACATACGTATTGGTCGTTTGGCAGATAATTAATATTATTAATGGGTGGTACATCATTTATTACACTACCTGCAACATTAGTCCCCGCAGTTACTTCGGTTAATACGACATTAACTTCATTAAGCGTTGGAGAAAACATTTGGCAACCAACGAAACCTACACTATCTGTTTTAATGAATAACGGGTCGAAACTTGCGTCAACATTTCCAAAATAAGCTGAGGTTGTAAATGCCGAAATTGAAAACCCATTGTCATTATTAAATTTTACTCCTACCCCTTTGTCTCGGTCAGCACCACCATAGGTTCTTGACCATTGTAGATTTCCATTGTGATTGACAGAAAATAGTAAAATATCTTTTTCACCTAAGGCTTCATTGATATTTGCTGCAGCATTTGCAGGGGTGGAAAACGAATTAGTGTGGCCAAGAATAGCATAACCTCCTGGATGAATCGTAAGGTCTCTCGATTGATCTCTACCACTACCACCAAATACTTTCGACCACAAGACGGAGCCGTTGGTTAAGGATACTTTTGTCAGCAACATGTTCTCATCTGCAAGGCCGCCTTGTAGTGTAGGTGCCGTAATTAATAAACTGTTATCGCTTAAATCAACTACGCCTTTGCATGACCAGGTTGTATGGTCAATATCGTTCCAACCATTTCCGCCATACCGTTTATTCCAAATAAAATTACCCTGAGCATCTAATCTGGCTGCCGAAATATCTTTAGCTGAACCCGCACCAACACTTGTGAAAACTATATCCCCATTCGGCAACTCATTTAGCCAAAGTCCCATATCACCCATTCCAGTGATATTTCTAGACCAAATTAAATTCCCATTAAGATCTGTTCGTATTAAAAATAAATTATTCGTTGTTCTTCCGATAGAAATAATGTCTCCGTTTGCTGCCTCTACAGAGTACATCATCCATTCGAAATTGTAGCGTTTAATCCATATTACATTTCCCGTAGCATCAATTTTCATATTGAACGCACGATAAGTAGATGGGGAACCTGAATAAAGTCCAGAAACAAGATAAGAGCCATCGTTCATTTGAAAAATACTTTTCCCCCCTTCCTGCCCAGCGGTTCCATAAATTTTGAACCACTCAATATTTCCGCAAACATCCAATTTATATACATATATATCGCAATCTCCATGTGATCCATTCCCTTCATGCTGGCCAGTTGCAATAAATCCTCCATCATTAGTTACTTCCAAGGATAAAGCACCTTGCATGCCTGGTAAATTATACTTGCGATAAAATGTATTATTTTGGCTAAAAACCGAGAGAGAAACCAGCAAAAGAATAAAACTTACCCCTTGCTTTAAACGTTGAATTGGCATTGAATAATAAAATATAGATAAAGATAATATAAATTATTATCATAAGCTATTTCTATTATTTAAAATTTTCCGCCACAATCAGCTCCTTGGTGCCATGGGACCAATTATAAAATCCTTCTCCTGATTTTACGCCTTTTTTTCCTGCCATCACCATGTTTACCAACAAGGGACAAGGCGCGTATTTTGGATTTCCGAATCCGTCATGTAATACCCGTAAAATAGCAAGACAAACATCTAACCCGATAAAATCAGCGAGTTGTAAGGGTCCCATCGGATGAGCCATCCCTAATTTCATAACCGTATCAATTTCTTCAACGCCTGCCACACCTTCATATAGGGTATAAATTGCTTCGTTAATCATTGGCATTAATATGCGATTGGCAACAAATCCTGGATAGTCGTTCACCTCTACAGGCACTTTATTCAGTTTTTTAGACATGTCCATAATCGTATTCGTTACTTCATCTGAAGTAGAATACCCACGGATTATTTCAACCAATTTCATTACCGGAACAGGGTTCATAAAATGCATTCCAATGACCTTGTCCGGTCGTCCCGTAACCGCCGCAATTTGCGTAATGGAAATCGAAGATGTATTTGTGGCTAATATAACTGAGGGATCGGTTAGTGCATCCAGTTCTTTAAATATCTTAAGTTTCAAGTCTACGTTCTCCGTTGCGGCCTCTACCACCAGCGATACCCCTTCAACCCCAGACTTCATATCTGTATGTGTAGTTAAATTCGCTAAGGTTGCTTCTTTCTCTACTTCGGTCAGCGCGCCTTTACTTACTTGTCGGTCAAGGTTTTTGCTTATGGTAGCGATTGCTTTATCTAACGCAGGTTGCGATATATCAATGAGGTTTACTTGATGTCCAAATTGGGCAAATACGTGAGCAATCCCATTTCCCATGGTCCCTGCTCCAATAACCGCTACGTGTTTCATACATTTTTGAATTAGTCCGACAAATATAATCATAGTATCTTTGTATTGAATGCCATTAAATAGAATAAGACAGTTCACAACGAGCGATGTGTTTAAATCGTTCACCGTGCTTTTTTCAGGGACCTTAATGGCTCAGGTGATTGGGTATGCCATCGCACCGATTTTAACCCGGCTTTATTCCAATGCTGAGATGGGTGAAATGCTATATTATATGCGTTTAATTGCATTCATTTCATCTATCGCTACCTTACGTTATGAAGCGGCTCTTCCCTTGCCTAAACGGGATGAGCATTCCTATTTGATGTACCGCTTTGTGTATTTGTTTTCTTTTTGGGTCTTGGTTTTTATAGCCTGTTTTCTATTAGTTTTTTCCTTAGTTTTTGGTTTTATAAACCTTAAACCGTGGTTTATTCTAAGCGTAATTCTTGGCGCGGCAGCCATGATTATTATCAATGTGGGAACAAGTTGGGCGGTACGTACCGGTTCTTATGGTATTATTTCACGACAAAAAATAACCAACTCCTTGGTCTCCAATGCGCTCAAATGGGGTTTCTTTTTCTTGAATTGGAAATCTTTCGGACTTATTTTAGCCACTTTGTTAGGATTTGTTTTTTCAGCACTTGAATTTGTTTGGGACTTTCGAAAAACACATCATCGGTTCCGAGAGCTATTTTCCCCACGTAAAACCCGAGTAGTACTTAAACAACATCGGGAGTTTCCGCTGTTGAATCTTCCCCATGTATTAATTGACAATGGAAGGGACATCGTACTCGCTACACTAATTTTAGCGTATTTCGGCGAGGCAGTGTATGGTTCTTATGGCCATGCGTATCAAATGCTCCGAATTCCGTTAATGTTGGTGGGGGTTTCTATAGGTCAGCTTTTTTATAACCGTTCCTCAGAGGCTATGCACTCACACAAACCGCTAACGCCAATCTTATCTAAAACCATTCTTACCTTAACTTTGATTTCTATTGTCCCATTCACAATTCTCTTTTTCTTCGGAACTGAAATTTTTGGTTTCATTTTTGGTGCTACATGGGGAATAGCTGGAACCTATTCTGAAACGATGTCCTTTTGGTTGATGGTAAATTTTGTATTATCTCCCGTTTCCGCCTTACCTCTTCTTCTTAATAAACAACGGTACGCGTTAATTATGGGCTTAGTAAGTTCTTTAATACAAGTACTACCTTTTTGGTTATTTCCTTTGATCTTTGGAAAAACAGAAGCGGTGTTTATTCTAACCTTGCAATCGGTATCGTATGTTCAAGCCGTTTGGTTGATCTTTACCTTGTACTTGTACTATCGATTTGCCTTGGCTTCAGACGCTAAGATACGGGAGTAAATTCCCTTAAACAGTGCTGCATTAGCGCTTTTTGTGGCACGTTGATTTATGAGATCACGGTTGTAATGTTGAACGTTTGCCGCATCCAATTCGAGCCCTCGTTTTATGGCCTTGCTCAAAGGTTCTGTTCGACCGATTATAATACCATTTTTACCATCTTCAACCCACTCTCGATTCGCGGGGAGATCAGATAACACTGGAATACACCCATATGCCATGGCCTCCAGTAAGGAAATCGAAGTACCATCACTTGTAGGGATTGAAATAAAAAACTTACTCTTCAGATAGTTTGCTTTATTCTGATTTTTTGTAACAAACCCAGCGAAAGTTACGTGATTTATAAGCTGGTGTAGCTTGGTATATTCCTTAAGTTTTTCTGTTAAACTTCCTTTTCCTGCAAGAATTAATTGCCCATCTGATTCCTTGCATAACGCGTTGAATTCTTTGAGAATATCTTCGATTCGATAGAGCGGCTCATGCATCCGATTCGAGTAAAGAATGAGTTCTCGTTCGACATTCATTGCCTCAGGAAAATCAATATCAACTCCAAAGTTTGCATTGACTGCCTCTTTCCCGGGGCACAACGCGTGTATTTCCTGAATCATTTGTTCAGAGTCTGCTGTAACTATATCTGCATATTTTAATGCCTGGGTTACCAACCACCGATGAATGATCGATCTTTTTGGTAAAAGGAGTACGTCGCTTCCCCATGCAGTAAGTACCAAGGGTGTACTTCCATTATTAGCTTTGCCTGCAATAAAGGCATAGCTGTTTGCTTGGTGCACATGGATAATGCTTGGGTTGTAATCGTGGATTATCTGTCTAAGTTTTTGAATGGAATTCCTGATTTTTAACGGATTCTTGAGAGAAAATGATACCGATTTAGACGGGGCATATTCAACTGGGTAATCACTTACAACCAATACCTCATCGAAGTAATCACGTACTAAATCCAGATAGTTTTTTAGGTGTGCGTTCCCGGTATTACTACCAATGAGCAAGAGTTTTTTCATGTTCTTTTGATTTTGGTAATCCCGAAGCGAGTAAAAAGATAAAAAGCACACTGATTGAACGTTCCGTTAGCGGATTGTTTGTTAATGCAGCGATTAACATGACCCCAATCATAATCATCGCTTTTCCCGCGTGCGTATCAAATTTTCGTCTAAATAATTCCCAAAAAGGCAACAGAAACAACCCCAGATAAAACAACAATCCAACGATCCCATACCGCCACCAAATGAGTAAATATTCATTTTCTGAATACAATTGATGCGCGGTGAAATACGATTTATACGGACCAAAACCAAAGAGTGGTTTAGTTTTAATCATGTCCCATAAGATGCTCCATGATTCCCACCTGCTTCGCAATGACGTAGAATATAGGGCGGAACCATCCATCAAACTATTACTGTAACTTGTATATTGGAAAAATGAGGTAGCGATCATAGTGGCTAAAACGTATAACCCTATACTTGAAACAACTTTCCAAACTGCGGCCTTTAACCCGTCATTTTTTGTAAGAAATAACATGGCACCAACAACGAGGCCTGCAGCAATTAGGGATGTTCTAGATTGACACAGAAATACCATGAATAGTGCGGTATAACATAGCGCCCAGTGTTCGCGTTTTTTTTCAATCGGTAAAAAATATACGGTAAAAAATAAAAACAACAAGGCATTGGTATTGGGATTTCCCATGGTGCCTAACATTCGCTTAACCGCCGGATTTCCTAGGGAGTCCCGTCCAAAAAGTTTGAAGTGAATACTATCACCATACGTGTAGGTTAAGAGTTCGTTTATATTGAATACGTTGTATAAGTGAAGCACATTAATGAGTAATAATACCATAAAGCTCCCTACGATCAAGGGATGTAGTTGTTTGGGTTGAATAAACCTAAACAACAAGAAAATCACCCCTAATTTTATAACCCTGTAAAGTTCTAAATAGTCATTCCATTGTTTAATTCGACCATTAATCAGAATTGGAAGCAACATGTAGCCTGCAAATAAGGCAATCCAAAGAAACCACCATTCTTTTTTAATGTGGGGTAACCTGGGGTATAAAAGGAGTCCGATTATTGGAAGTAAGAAATCAGTTAATTGAAATGCAGGCAATTGGCTTGAAATCCGAATATCAGGAATAAAAAAAGCATCGAGTAATACAAGAATTGCACACCCATAGGCTAGCCAATTAGTTCGTCCACTCATTATACATCGAATTCAATTCCGGGTACTGTTCAAGCAAGGCACGGTCTGAGGTTCGGGTGTCGCCAAGTACCATGGCAGGATTCCCACCGATGATTGAAAAATCTGGGAATTCGCCCTTGACGTAACTGTATGCGTGCACTAAACTTCCTTTTCCGATCTTAGTTCCAGGCATAATGGTGCTGTGCGGACCAATAAAGGAATATTTCCCAATGTGTACTCCCCCTGTAACATAGCCAATCATTTCCTTTCCCGCATAGGATGATCCATATAAACGGATGGATTGATGGCTTGAATGGGTAGTGATTACGCAGTGTGTAGTAACCTGAACTCCCTCCTCAATCGTTAATCCATGGCTGGCCTCCAATACATTAAAATGTCCAATATAAACACCTTGAGCCAGCGAAAGCGAGCCTGGATGATCAATAAACGTGTGTGATGAAATTCGTGTGCCTGGTATATTTTTCCCGTCCTTATCCTTAATTCGCGTATTCATATACGGGCTAAGCGTCGGGAAAATCCTTCGCAGAGTTCGTTTCAATAAACTTGGTTTGCCTAGCATATGGCATCAAAGATACTAAAAGCGCTTTATTCAACATCTTATGGGGAAAACTCCATCCATGGGATGTATTTTGTCGCTCCCTTTCTGATACTTTTGTTTCATGTCGATTTCGCCCTTGAAAATCATTCACCTGAGCAGTGCACATCCAGACCTAGATGTTCGGATATTTTTGAAGGAGTGTCGTTCCTTAGCTAAACGGTTTCCAACAGCAGAAGTTCATTTGGTCTTATCTGGTGTAACAGAACGTATCGAAGAAGGCGTTCACATCCATACGGTTCCTGCTCGAACTGGCAGTCGATTAAAACGCATGTGGCAGACCGTTAACCACGTGTATGAAAAAGCCTTGTCCTTAGACGGTTCAATCTATCACATTCACGATCCGGAGTTACTTCGCATTGTTCCTAAGTTAAAACGGAAAGGTAAGTTGGTGATTTATGACGCCCACGAGGATTTGCCAAGGCAATTGATAGGGAAGAGTTATCTACCCATGAGCCGAATGTTTTCTGTCCTTTTTGAGTGGTATGAGAATTTTATCGTTAACCGTGTGGATGCCGTGATGACTGCAACACCTTTTATTCGAGATCGCTTTCAAAAAATTCATCCTCGAGTAATTGACATTAACAACTATCCATTGCTAGCTGAATTAGAGTTTGATGAGTCCCGTGAGCCGCGCACCCATGTATGTTATATTGGCGGCTTAACCCACATACGTGGGATTTCACAGCTTGTGGATGCCATGCAATTCACCCAAACCACCTTGCAATTAGCGGGAACCTTATCGCCTTCCTACCAAGAAGAACTTGAGCAAAGCCGGGGATGGAGTCAGGTGGTTCCCTGCGGTCATGTGAGCCGAAAGGAAGCCCTAGCAATTAAGCAAAAAGCATTTGCGGGTATCGTAACCTTTCTTCCTTTTCCTAATCATATTAATGCCCAGCCCAATAAGATTTTTGAATATATGGCTTCGGGAATTCCTGTAATTGGTTCTAATTTCCCGATGTGGAAGGAACTTATTGAGGTACAGGAGGTTGGTGTTTGCGTTGATCCGGCAGATCCAAAGGCGATTGGCGAAGCGATTGAATACTTAAGAACAAACCCAGCGCTTGCAAGGTCCATGGGTGACCGAGGAAAACAACGGGTAAAAGAAATCTATAATTGGTCAGCTGAAGAGGAGAAACTCGTCAGGTGTTACACGGAGATACTGAACATATGAAGTTGAATTATCCAAGCATATACGAATGGGCACTCACCGTACTCGTAGGGGCATGGATGCTTCTACCCGGCCTGACAGGACTGTTCTGTATTCTTTTTTTTCTGATCGTTCTATACGGGGCTATTAGCAAAAATCTCAGTTTTCGTTTGAATGGGGTCTTGGTTGGCATCGCATTGTTTTTGCCGCTTTACGCGCTTTATGCAACCAATTCCATGGATCCAAACGCCGCAAGGTTCGGAATAGAGAAAAAGCTGTCATTTCTAATCTTTCCCTTGGTGTTTTCTTTTGTGCCTACCTTTTCGCTGAACAAACGAAAGATAGAAAACGGGTTTTTATTCGCCTTGTTTTTGATGTTATTCGCATGTTATTTGGGCGCCTTTTTCAATTATGAAGAGCACAATTATAATACTGCCTATTTGTTCTCGTCTCATTTTTCTGGATTGTTTCATCACCCTACCTATGTGTCCGTTTTTTGCGCCTTAGGGATATTCTTGTTGTTTAAGCGTTGGGAAGCACCTCGAACGATGAGGGAACATCTGTTATCGTCGGTTGGGATACTTTTTTTACTCTATACCCATGTGCATTTAGAAAGTTTGTCTGGCTTATTATTCGCTGCAATACTCATGGCATTTTTGGTTGGATATTGGTTGTTTAAAAAACAAGGTTGGACCGTGCTTATTGGAGTTTTTACCCTTGGCATGGTAGTTATCTACCTGGGTATTTATTTCATACCTTCCTTACGAAGTAATGTGTCAGATTCGGTTTCTTTTGTCTCTAATTATTTGAAGGACTCATACGCCTATACGCATGTTCCCCGTGGGGAAATTCGTGGCAACGATGCCCGCTTGATTTTATGGA
>JBEIDV010000028.1:0-15296 GCA_040383285.1 Crocinitomicaceae bacterium
TTGATCTAAATCTGTTTCATTCATTATCCCTTCTGCCAACATGAGATGCCCCGTATGAATGGGGTTGAACGAACCAAAAAACAAGCCTATTTTCATGAGGAGATAAACCGTTTTACCTGGATTTTTGCGTCGGATACTGCTTTTTCTAAGTCGTCATTGAGGATACAAACATCAAACGATTCGGCTTGTGAAAGCTCCCACGCCGATTTTTTAATTCTTAGGGCTATTCGTTCTTCGCTTTCCGTTTCTCTTGCGCGCAGTCTTTTTTCAAGAATCTCCACACTCGGAGGTTTTATAAAAACAGATAACGCGTGTTCTTTAAATAGCGCTTTCAAATTTAGTCCGCCGACCACATCTACGTCGAAAATAATTACCCTGCCCTCATCCCATAAGCGCTGAACCTCTCGCCTTAAGGTGCCATAATAATGATCGGTATACACCTCTTCCCATTCAATGAATTCTTGGTTTTCGATCGCTTTTTTAAAGCCTTCCACCCCCAAAAAATAATAATCCTTACCCTCTTGTTCCATCGGCCGCGCACTTCTAGAGCATGCTGAAATTGAAAAGGCCAAGGCGGGTATTTCCGTCATTAATCGGTGCACAATGGTCGTTTTTCCTGCGCCGGATGGTGCAGAGACTATAATTGACTTCCCAAGACGTAAGGGCTTAGAGGACATTTTGAACCTGTTCTTTAATTTTTTCTAGGTGATTTTTCATTTCCACAATCATTCGTTGCATCATCGCATGATTGCTTTTACTTCCCAAGGTATTGATTTCCCTTCCCATTTCTTGTACAATAAAACCAAGTTTTTTCCCGCTTGATTCATTCGATGCCATGGTTTCTCTAAAGTAGGTAACATGGCTACTCAATCTAATTTTTTCTTCTGAAACATCTAGCTTATCCATATAAAACAGAAGCTCTTGCTCTACGCGATTCTGAATGTCTTGGTTGTCGATTTCTTTTACCGCCTGTTCCAATCGTGTTCGAGCCGCCAAAATCCGTTCCTTTTCAAAGGGTTCGAGTTGTGCAACCAAGGTTTCAATTTGAAGTAATGAAGATTCTAAATCATCCCTTAAGGTCTTGCCCTCTGCCTTTCGAAAGCTCATAGCAGATTGAATGGCCTCGCGTAACAAGTTGAGAATAAACTCCTGTTCTTCTGCCGTAATTTCTTCTGATGGTTGTTTAATTACACCGGGTAATGAGGTAAGCGTTCCAACCCATTCAGCAGGTTCAAGCGATTCCTCGCGTAACAGCTGTTTAATGTCTGCTATATATGCTTTTGCCAGGGCGAAGTCAACATTACTGATTTTTGTGTTGGGGTTGTCTTCAAGGTATAGCCCCACATCAATTTTACCACGTTCTAAGGATTGTCCGATTTCAGTTCTAATGAGTGACTCCATGCTGCGGAACGCAGATGGAACTTTTACCGTGAGGTCGAGTCCCTTTCCATTTAATGAGCGGATTTCAATGGAGCGCTTCTTACCCTCAAACAAACCGCTACTTTTTCCAAAACCCGTCATTGACCACATCTGCTTCTTTTTGTTCAAAGGTAGGAATTAGAATATATATGCTATTCATCCGCTTGGAGTAATTTTAACAATAAACGTTCTGTTTCTTCTTGCATCAATTTATAAAACACGCCGGTGGCTGGACCATCAAATCCCGAATTCACCTGTACAATTCGGCCTTTTTTGTCTAGAAAAATGGTGGTTGGAAAAGAGAAAACACCATTCAGTTGATTAAAAACAGCATGGGCCTCTTTAGTAGATGCGCCACCACCTAAATAAAGGGGGTAGGTATAACCCATTTTTTTTTGATATTTCTTCAAGCGTGCCATGCGGTCTTTATCAGAGTTGCCATGTTCAAAACCAACTGCAATAAAACGAATGTTCTTAAATGAGCCTTGCTTGCTTAACTCAATGAAATATTTACTTTCATCCAAGCAATTCGGACACCACGTTCCCATGAGTTGAATCACGCTTGGTTTTCCATGAAAGAAATCGGAGGATAGCGTCTTTTCTTTTCCCTTCTTGGTTTTTATGGTGATGTTTAATGTCGCCAAAGGTTCATTGGGCCAGCTTATTGCATTTGGGGGAGTAAGCTTAGCGTTTGGGTTTAAAACACCTGTCCAAGTGGCATGATATTTACTTCCTGAATAGAAGTTTCCACGCATTACGGTAGAGTCATCGGCATCCATTGCCGCTTCAAATAAAAAGGCATGCACCCCATCAAAGCAACTCAGCTTCATCACCCCATTAAAAACCCCTCCAGATAAATACCGGTAATCGCCGGTTTCTGTTCGGAATGTTCCTTCTATTTTACTTCCTTGTTGTTTAAAAACACCAATAGCTTTGGCGTCGCCTTCGGAATCCGTGAAAATCACGTCGTAGATTCCTTCGAATATCGGGGCAGCGAGGTCTAGCGGCAAATCAAAGCGGTGGTCTATTCCTTCAGCTACCGTATAAAAAAGGAAGGGATATGACGTGGGATTCGATTTATTTAAATTGATCCATCGTCCACTTAAGGTTTGCTTATGAAAGACGATTTTCCCCGCAATTTCAGGGAATTCCATGTAAATCGAATCGTTTTTTTCAACTAAAAAGCGTAAATCGATGCGTTCCTCGCCATTGTGTATTGATAGGCTAGGTTGTTTTCCCGCGGTGTAGGTAACTTCAAACGGAATGGATCTTCGGTCGTTGAGTTGCAGCACTGCATGATATCGAATTTCCGGATTACCTTGAGCCCAATCAACCGAACTGACAAGCCACGAATTAAAAACAAACAAAATTAAAATATGTACCTTTCCCATGTCTATGCAACCTTTATTCTTCAAAAATAGTCAATAGTCGCGAGCCCATGGAAGATGCGTTACTTGTGCAGGAATGTTTAAAAGGTAAACCAAGGGCTCAAAAAGCGTTGTTTGACAAGTTTGCTCCTAAAATGTTGGCTGTTTGTGCGCGGTATATGAAGGACCACGCGGAAACAGAAGATGTGTTTCAGATAGGGATGGTTAAGGTGTTTAATAAACTATCGGACTTTAAAGCGGAAGGACCACTCGAAGGATGGATCCGAAGGATTATGGTAAATAGTTGCCTTGATCAACTCCGAAAGAATCAACGCTTCGTTACCGACAAAAATATAGATGATGTTTCGTATCGCATTGAGGTAAAAGAAGAAATTTCTTCGCAATTAATGGCAGAAGATTTAATTGCGTTGATTCAAAAAATGCCGGCAGGCTATCGTGTGGTATTTAACCTGTTCGCGATCGAAGGATATTCACATCAAGAAATTGCAGAACAACTGAATATTTCCGAAAGCACATCCAAATCCCAATATTTACGAGCTAGAGCTTACTTAAGACAACGTATAGAAGAAAGATAATATGGAAAAAGAGACCTTTGAATCGGTATTGAAAGAAAAACTTGGTAACCACGAGTTGCCGGTTAATCCAGCCTTGTGGAAAAGTGTTTCCACACAAGCGGGCCTTTCTTTGGGAAGTACCGGTCTTGGCTTAGGCGCTTGGATTGGCATCGCAAGTTCTATTGTTGCCATTGCGGTTGGTGTTGTTTATTTTACTTCGGGCAACGAAAAACCGGCAACGGCCAATTTAGAGAATAACACCGTTGAAAAAACAATTAAGCTTCCAAATAACGATAATACTTCTCCGGATTTAAGTAAAGAGAAAAAGAATACTCCAAGCACGAGTGAGTTAAAAACGGAACCAGTCATTGAAGACCGGTTTGGCATCGTAGACGAGGGCACTCAGAGCAGTAATCTAGAAGTGGATTTTAATCTTCATGTGTCAAAAAACGAATCATTAAATACTCCCCTACCGGTAGCGCAAGAACCAATAAAAGCACCAAGTCCTTCTACCGTAATCGTAAATAATTGCCCGCAGCCCATCGCATTAACCGAGTTGCTTCCGACAGAAAAACCAAGTGTTAAAAAGATAATTGCAATGCCGAATGCAATAACTCCAAACGGTGATGGCATAAACGACGTACTTTCGCTTGACTCGGATGGGTTAACGGATTTTAATGTGGTTGTTTTGGATGTGGCAAATAAACTTGTTTATTCTTCAACCGATCCCAGCTTTAAATGGAATGGGACCTTATTGAATGGTGATCCTGCTCCCGCAGGGACCTATCAGTATTATTTTACTGCTAAAGATGAAAACGGCACATGGTGCAATCAGTTTTCTTCATTGACCATCCTTAGGTAGGTCTTTTTATTTCTTAGAATTATTGTATATTTGTCCCCTCATTATGAGGCCCCGGTGGCGGAACTGGTAGACGCGCTGGATTCAAAATCCTGTTCTTTCGGGAGTGCCGGTTCGATTCCGGCCCGGGGTACAAAAAGCAGAGTCGTGTCACGACGCTGCTTTTTTTCTTCATTCTCATTCTGCTTCTCGCTCTTCTCGATTTTACAAGGTTAGTTACATTAACTGAATCCCAAAGTATATTATAATTGGTTCGACAATCCATCCATTTCCTGTACTAAAAACCAGCGAGAGCAACAGTTCGTGTAGAGCGAGTTGTTCCAGTACTCTTCTGTTCTCGCATCATTCTCTTTCTGTAGTTATTTTGTTTTCCTCTACGCTACGCCAACGTCAGCATTAATTGCTTTTTTTAAAGGTATTTTCTAATGGGCTATCCCACGCTTGGGCTATTAATATTACCTTTGATTGTGATGACAAAACAGGTGTATATAAATATCAAGGAACTGGTTCAGGTTAGACCGCCCGCCTTAACTCCACTCACGGGAACTGAATTTCAACACGTACCCTCAATGCTTAATGCCTTTTTGGTTATTGAGAATAATACCGTGGTTGATTTCGGGAACATGGAGTCCTTTGATCCGGCGTTTTATCATACCCATGATTTAATTGATATGTTAGGTCGTTTTGTCTTACCCGCATTTTGTGATTCTCATACACATGCAGTATTTGCTCGGCCAAGGGAGACAGAATTTGTAGATAAAATTAAGGGATTAAGTTATCAAGAAATTGCAGCAAAGGGTGGGGGAATATTAAATAGTGCCCGACATGTACAAGCACTTTCTGAAGATGAACTATTTGAGATTTCTCTCCCTAGAGTTCAAGCATTGATTACTGGCGGTACAGGAGCCCTGGAAATCAAAAGCGGGTATGGCCTCACGCTATCCGATGAATTAAAGATGTTACGGGTAATAAAACGAATCAAAGCACAAGTTGATATACCGATTAAAACTACGTTTTTAGCTGCCCATGCCCTGCCAGATGAGTTTAGATCTAACAAACATGGTTTTATTCAAGCAGTAGTGGATCAGTGGATTCCCATGGCAATTTCGGAAGGACTGGCAGATTATATTGACCTATTTTGTGAAACAGGTTACTTTGATGCGGTAGATATTGAATTAATCGCTCAAGCTATTCAAGGCACTCAGATAAAATTAAAAGTTCATGTTAATCAATTCACTGCCATTGGAGGGATTCAAGAAGCGGTAAAAAATAATGCAATATCCGTAGATCACTTAGAAGTGTTAGACGCAAAAGATATCGTTGCTTTGAAATCAGGAAAAACAATCGCAACATTGCTTCCAGCATGTTCATTCTATTTAAATATCCCGTTTTCCCCCGCAAGGGATTTAATTGCTGAAGGGATTCCTATTGCGTTGGCTAGCGACTTTAATCCGGGTTCTTCGCCAACATCAAATTTGTTTTTTGTTTGGTCTTTAGCGTGTATAAAAATGAAGTTAACACCGGAGGAGGCATTTAATGCGTTAACAATTAACGGGGCCTTTGCCATGGGCTTAGAAACCACTCATGGCGCTATATTTAAAGGATATAAGGGTAAACTTATCGCTACAAATCAAGCGCCGTCATTTGCCTTTTTCCCATACGCATTTGCTTCACCTCACGTATACCACATATTAAATTAAGTGATGAAACACGCTATTTTTCTTTTGTTGATTTGCTTTTATGGCCTTGGTTTTACACAAGAATATAACGCCGAGGGTAGATTACTTTGGGAAATTTCAACGCCTGCTGGTCGTTCTTATCTGTTTGGCACACTGCACTCAAACGATAAACGATTATTTAATTTTCCAGATTCAGTATATGAAGTGTTTTTGCGTTCAGAGTCTTTAGCCATTGAGGTTAATATTTTTGATTTGTTTTTAGATAAAGATCCAATACCAAATCGAGGGAGTATTTTGTTAGATAAATATGGCAAATTATATACGGCATCGCAAGAACCAACGGCAACGTATTATGGGGATGAAGATGGTATGCCCCAATTTATGGACGCATGGTTTCAAGAAAAAGCCGAACGGTTAAATAAATCAGTTGTACCCCTCGAGTCAATAGCTCAACAAACAAAAGCGATGGAAGAAATTCCATTTATTGAAAAAGATAATAAATTGAATTTGTTGATTTCTGAACAACAACTCATGCTTGAATTGTATCTGAACGGTAGAATCGATTTAATTGACCGCTTAATTAAGAGTGGCTTGTCTAATAATAAAGAAGCATATTTAAAACTTATTGAACAGCGAAATCTACAAATGGCAGATAAGATTTATAACATGGCGTTGAATAAAAATGTTTTTTTTGCTGTAGGAGCTGGACACTTGCATGGTGAAAAAGGGCTCGTTACCATATTAAGAGAAAAAGGATGTAAAGTTCGTTGTATAGCGTTAGATTATAGCGAAAAGCCAGGTAATGCAGCACAGCAAATTAAAGCACTTCAGCCGGTTGAGGTAAACAAACAAATGGGGGAATCTACATTAAAAGCGTCCTTTCCTGGTAAACCAAGAACCAAGGTACAAGATGATCTTGAAGAAATTAGTTTGGTTTACAAAGAACTTGGCCAAGGAAACTCCTTTGAGGTAAGCTGGATTAAAAGAGATTCAAGTTTATCCTTGTTGCAATATGCAGAGATATTAATTGCGAGCCCACCACAAAGCCCTTATTTCTACGGAGAACTAGATGATGGAACTGAATTTACACAAGGCTTGAGTGAGGTATATTCTCAAGGATTAACGTGGGTTAGAATTATAATTAACAAAGAATTTGTTGTTAAAATAACATGTTCTGGAGGGAACAAATTCATGAATTCTGATAGACCCAATCGGTTTTTTAATCAGGTGGTTCTTGAATGATTGAACCCGTTATTGGGGAAATTATTAATGCAATAATAAATGAAATCTTTTATTACTGAATGTGCTGAAACCTTGGCGGTACGCCATTCCAACACATCGGAATATGTAGTAATTATTCCTTCAAAACGTGCAAAGAAATATATGTTGGAGGCATTATCAATCGCATATGCCGCCCCCGTTTACGCGCCATCAATTTTAACCATTGAAGAATTTGTTACGTCACGGAATACAGATGCCGTAATTGATCAGACAAGACAGTTATTTCTATTATTTAAAATTTTCAAACAAGAGCCAATTTATAGCGAGTTAAGTTTTGAAGAATTTCTCACATGGGGTCCGATGTTAGTTAATGATTTTGAAGAAATGAATCGGTATTTGTTGGATTCGAATCAAGTATTTAAGAATTTAATTGCCATTAAAGAATTGGAGAGCTGGAATCTAGGTTCAGAACAGGAGCTTTCTCAAAGTCAACGGAAATTCATGGAATTTTGGGATGAGCTCCCAAAGATTTTCAGAGAATTTAATGCCTTGCTCGAAGAAGAAAAGAAAACAACCTCAGGAAAAGCCCTGAGGCAACTAGCATTACACGGGGTAGCTCACATTTCAAATGAAAAGAAGTACTACTTCATCGGATTTAATGCGTTAACCTTGGGTGAGCTAACGATAATCAAAGCCCTTCGTAAAAATAATCAAGCAGATTACTGGGTTGATGTGGATCGTTACTATTTGGCAAACACGTCTCATGAAGCAGGAGCCTTTATTCGGAAAAACCTTGCGTTCTTAGATATCAAAAAACCTGAGTTTTTAAAGGATAATTTATTAAATCGTTCCATAGATGTTCAGTTGATTTCTTGCCCACAAGCAACAGGTCAAGTGAAAATTGCAGCCACAGAACTGTCTAAATTGAATGAGGTACAGTTAAATCAAACCCTTGTTCTGCTTGCGGATGAATCATTGGTTGTTCCGCTAATGAAGAATCTTCCGTCTTCCATTCCTTTAGCTAATCTAACCATTGGCTTACCCTTAAAACAAACGGCATTAAAAACATTAATTGACACCTTGTTTTCTATTCAAGAAAATAAGATACGATTCAAAACAAATTCGGCATACTTTAAAGATCTGTTGGGCTTTTATCAGCATCCATTGATAAATTCATGGTTAGATGCTGAGGTCAGAAAAGACCTCTTGAATTGGGAGTTGAATACGATAAAAATGAACCGTGTATTTCAAGACCCGTCGAAATTGACATTTAATCATGAAATTGATGAGTTAACTCAACTTGCCTTTTCTTCATGGAATGGAGATTATACCCTGGGCATTAAATTAATTCAACAATTAACATTCGTGTTGTTATCCAAATTTAACCAAGCGTTTGAATTTGAAAAGCAACAATTAATTATGTTTCAAGAGGCAATCGTTACATTAGAAGTCCTGGCGAAGGAAGGGCTTCCACCGATGAATCTAAAAACATTTCGCATGATTTTTAATCAACATTGGACAAAAAAATCAATTGCTTTTCATGGTAATCCGACAAGCGGTCTTCAAATTATGGGCTTGCTAGAAACCCGGATGTTAGATTTTAAACGCGTAATAATTCTTGGCATGAATGAGGGGATGTTGCCGCCGACTAACCCTATTGATTCAATTATTCCAATGGATTTGCGCCGAGCGCTTGGACTACCAACAATGCGCGAAAAGCAAGGATTGTTTGCCCACCATTTTTACAGGTTGTTGCATACAGCCGAACATCTTGTGATTACATATTCCACCGCGAATGAGGCCTTAGGCTCTGCTGAACCTAGCCGCTATATTGCGCAATTGGAAATGGAGCTATCAAGAGCTAACAAAGCATTCCAAATAACACATAAGTATTATACAACCACGTTTCCGGAGAATCGGGCCTTTGACTCGGCGGTGGTATTAAAAAGACCGCAAATTAATCACCTATTAGATCGGTATTTTTCAAAGCATATTTCGGCCAGCGCCATAGCCAAATATTTGGCATGTCCCCTTGATTTTTATTACCGCTATCTTGCAGAATTCGGAGAGGAAGAATCGGTGGAAGAAGAATTAGAAATGAGCAGTTTGGGACGATTCATCCATAATACACTTGAAATTTTGTACGGGCCATATGCTGAGCAAGATCAACTCGGCAATGAGGTGCTCCCAAAACCGGGCCCAATAGAGGTCCGACATATTGAAGAAATGCTAATTAAGGCCCCGGCATTACTAACTCAGCAATTCTTAGATTACTTAGACAATGAAGAAAAACTAATTGAGTCAGGAAAAAATTGGCTTACGCTGAATGTCGCTCAAGAACTAATTAAAAACTTGTTGCTGAATGATATCGATTATTTAAAAACTAAATCCGAAGATGTTTATATTCATCGCATTGAAGCTCGACTAACCGCATCCATGGATTTAATAATCAATGGTCGTGAAAAGCAGGTTAATTGGATTGGGTTTGTGGATCGTATTGATCGAATTGGAAATTCGTATCGCCTAGTAGATTATAAAAGTGGACTGGTAAAATCTGAACATGTCGTTTATAAACGTAAACCAGAGTTGGTTCAGTCATTTAAGTCTTGTAAGCATGCCTTACAATTAGCCACCTATGCCTTCTTGTTTAATGAAAATTACAATCATCCACCCGCTGAAATGGGGATTTATGCCATTCAAAGAAAAACGAATGCGTTTTTTCCATTAGTACATGAAGGCATAACACCGGTGGAATTCATGCATGATTTTCAAGGCTTAATTCAAGAAATTTTTTCTGAGATTTATGACGATACCATCCCGTTTTCACATCATACCGATGCAACGTATTGTAATTACTGTTGATTAATTAAAAAAGCCGAAAAGGAGTTCTTTTCGGCTTTCTCTGCAAGTTAAATAAATCTAAGCTAACGCCTATGATAGTTCATTGACGTTACCATCAATCAAATGGTTGCCTCAGCTTAATATAATTCTGCTTTTAAGGCGTCGCGATAGTCTTTTAATTCTTCTCGATTTAATTTTTGTTCTGCATTTTCAAGCAGTGATAATAAGTATAATAAGTTTTCCTTTTCGTCAATTTCAATAGGGTATTCATTACCTTCTTCATCTTCTTCAAACTGACCTTCAACGTTGAAGGATTCGTTATCTGACAAATATTCATAGGTTAATCGAAGCACTTTAACTACTAACGGGTCTTTTTCAGTCAATGCAATGGTGCGAAGTGCCTTAAGTTCTGAAATTAATTCGGGAGCAGTTACACCGTTCTTTTCTACCATTTTTATAATGGCACTTAGTTTATCATTGGCGAGTTTAGTTCTCATGTCTTATTTTTAGAATACAAAGGTAATTAATATTCCACGTTTATAAAATCCTTGAGAGCGGTTTTCCAGTAGCATTGACCTTTTCACTATTTTTGTTGCAATGGATTATATTTTTCAAGCAATAGGAATTGGTTTTATACTTAGTATAATGATTGGCCCTGTTTTTTTTGTTTTGCTTGAAATAAGTATAACTAAAGGATTTAAAGCAGCCTTAATCTTTGACTTAGGCGTATTGCTTAGTGATCTCTTTTACATAGTGATCTCTATGTTTTTTGCCTATCAATTAAGGGGATTAAGTGATTTTAAAAATAATCTTGCATTAAGCATTTTAGGAGGCTCTCTTTTCTTTGTATATGGGGTATATAATTTGTTTTTTAAGAAAATAAAATTAGTGCCAATTACCCTAGATAAAGAGTTGCTGGATGATCACCATAATTCCAAATCATCAACCGCCAGGGATAATACGATGCTAGTTTTAAAAGGATTTACCTTGAATTTATTAAATCCTGGAGTGGTAATTTATTGGTTAGCTATTATAGCGAAGGGCTTTGATTTAGTGAGTAAGTATGAGAGCGACTTGCACATTATGGTCTTTCTTTTTGTTATATTACTTACCTATTTTGGAATCGATAGTTTGAAGGCCTATGTTGCTAATAAATTAAAACCATTAGTAACAACGGGCTTATTGAAGGGCTTAAATTGGCTGATTGGCATTGTGTTTATGGGAACCGGGGTGTTTTTAATTTTACGCCAATTATTATAATCGGTAACCTTAAAGAGAATTTACATTAATAGATTAATATGAAAAACTGGTTTCTATCGCTGATTTTGTTTGGTTCGATGCCCGTTTTTTCTCAATTAATTGACCCGGAAAACCTAAGTCCCAAGGTGAAAATATATTGGGATGCCAACAACCGTAAGTTGAATTCTGTTGGCTCATATTACGTAGATGAAATAACCTTAGAATCTACAGAAAAGCATGGAAAATGGCTGTATTATTCGATGGATGGCGTTCTTGAAGAGGAGCGATTCTACTATAGGAACAGAACACACGGTAAGCAAATTGTATACTATCCTAACAAGAAAATAAAACAACTCTATTATTGTAAATTCAATGTTTCTGATTCCTTGTATAAGGAATATAATGAGGCAGGAACACTATTGAAATCTGGGTATTTTTCCTTAGGTTCCCCACAAGGCAAATGGCAATATTTTTACGACGATTCGTTGCTATGGAAGGAAGAGTTTGTATCCAATGATACTACGTATTTATTGAGTTATTTTGATTCGGATTCTGCACATATTCAAACCGTGATTAATGGAAATGGGGTTGTCAATACGTTTTATTCGTTTGGAGGGCTGAAAGAATCATATACATTTAAAAATGGGCTCAGAGACGGCCCGTTTTTCGAAAATCTAGCGTCAGGTCAAACATCCATTGCCGGGGCATTTTTAGCTGGGAAAAAACAAGGGGATTGGGTTTTTTATTTTTCTGATGGTAGCATTGAGAAAAAGCAGGGATTCAAACAAGATTCCCTTCATGGTGCGTACTTGGTATATTTTCCGAATGGATTGATCCGAACCGAGGGGAGTTATGTGAATGGCGATAAGGATGGGAAGTGGATTTGGGGTAAAGCAGACGGTTTAATTGAAATGAAAGGGGCGTTTAATAAAAATCAACAGCATAGTGATTGGGAGTATTATTTTGATTCAGGGGAACTATCTTATAAAGCTAACTATAACCTCGGGAAGCGAGAGGGGGAGTGGAGTTATTTTTATAAAGACGGAACGCCGTTTCGAATCGGTAATTATAAGAACGACCTTAAACAAGGCGAATGGCAAACATGGTATGAAGACGGCACCCTATTAATGAAGGGTAGCTACAACCAAGGAAAGGAAGTAGGTGAATGGAAGAATTATTGGCCTAATGGGCGTTTAAAAAATCAATCGTTCTACAAGAAGGGTGAATTAAATGGTGCTTGGTATTCGTTTAGTCCAGAAGGTAAATTATTATTGTTTGGTCGGTACAAAAAGGATCACAAAAAAGGAAAGTGGACTGAGTTTTATAACAATGGGAGGAAAAAAGAAGAGGTGTCGTATAAAGTGAGAACGTTAAAAAATTCAGCGCAGGACGTGGTTGCCATGGGCTTTAAAGAAAAACAAAGCGTAGAACACGGAACGTTTAAGGCATATTCCCAGGTTGATTTCACGATAAAAGAACTCGGGAAATTTAAACAAGGGAAGAAGAGCGGAAAGTGGATAAATTATTATCCTGGAGGCGTTGTTCCCGCAGTAGTTTCAACGTTTAAAAATGGACTTCTTCACGGTGAATTTTATCAGAATGACCGGCGAGGTAATAAAATGAACGAGATCCACTATAAAAATGGATTGAAGGATGGATTATTTATTGTTTATGGCAGTAACGGGAAACCAATAACACAAAAAATGTTTAGAAATGGGCATGAATTACAGCGTGTTTCTAATGGAAATCCATTTTCCCCTGAAAAATAATTAGTGCGATTTTAGCACTAAATCGATTTGCCTTTTTCTCGGACTTACCTCATCAACGACTACGCTAACTAGGTCACCTAAATTAATGGTTTTACCACTTCGTTTACCAACCACGAGATAACGTTCCGGGTCAAAGAAATAACGATCCGTTGTAATGGAGGTAATTGGAATCATCCCTTCGCAATTATTCGCTGTTAATCGTACAAAGATTCCATATTCTGAAATCCCTGAAATAATACCTTCAAACGTTTCTCCGATATGGTCAATTAACATGAGTGTTTGAAAGTACTTCACGGATTCTCGTTCGGCCTCAATGGCTTTACGCTCATTCGCAGAAATACGTTTACAAACTTCTTCTAGTGTTGTTCTATGTTTTACACTGCCGGTCTCAGTTTTTTCAAAAAGCTGCCGATGTACGATGAGGTCAGCATATCGACGTATCGGTGAGGTAAAATGTGTGTATTCCTTGAATGCCAGCCCAAAATGGCCTTTGTTGTTTGTGCTATATACTGCCTTAGCCATCGATCGAACCACCATGCCCTGAATCAGGGAGAAGTAGGGTTCGTTTTCTATATCTTTCAGTAATTTATTGAGCTTTAATGCGGCTTCTTGGATTTGATCTATATGTAATTCTAACCCAAATTTTTCACAAAACAAGGTCAGTAAACCAAGTTTTTCTAAATCAGGTAAATCATGCACCCGGTAAACGGTAGTGTGTGTTTCCGCTTTCTCTTTTTTCGGAGTCAAATAAGCGGCGATGGACCGATTGGCTAATAACATAAACTCTTCGACCAGTTGGTGAGATTCTTTTGAGGTTTTCAGTAAGGTTCCGGTCGGTACGCCAGTATCAGAAAGCACAAACCGAAGTTCTTCAGAGACGATATTTAATGCACCTTTTCTAAATCGGATTGCTCGAAGTGCTTTCGCGATGTTATTTATGGTATGTATTTCTTTTGCATATTGATCCTCCGTTCCTTCAATAATTTCTTGAACTTCTTCATAGGTATATCTTCGATTCGAATGAATTACACTTTTACCATACCAAGAATTTATAACTTCATGCTGCTCATTGAATTCAAAAATCGCGGAGAATGCCAACTTGTCTTCATTAGGTCTCAACGAACAAAGCACATTTGAAAGTTGTTCCGGCAACATCGGCATTACCCGATCAACTAAATAAACCGAATTCGAACGCTTTAATGCTTCTTTATCTAAAGCGGAACCTTCTTGTATATAGTGTCCCACATCCGCAATGTGAACGCCAATTTTAAGGTTCCCGTTTTCTAATAGCTCATAAGAAATCGCATCGTCAAAATCTTTAGCATCTACAGGGTCAATGGTAAAGGTTGTTATGGTTCTTAAATCAAGTCTTTTTGCTATTTCTTCATTCGTGATTTCTGTTGAAATTAAACTGGCTTCTCGTAAAACTTCGTCAGGAAAAAAGGGATCAAACCCTTGATTAATTAATATCGAAATCATTTCAGCATCGTTCGTGCCGGCATAACCGAGAAGCGCAACAACTTCACCATAAGGCATTTTTCGTTGTTCAGGCCAAACGGTGATTTTGACAACGGCACGCATCCCTTGCTGCGCTCCATTTAGTTTGTTTTCTGGAATTTCTACAGGTACCCCGAATTTTGCAGAGTCAGGATATAATATAGCTTTATGGTTTCGGACTTGAATGGTACCAACTAACTGCATTCGAGCACGCTCTAGTACATTCAAGATAATCCCCTCTCGCTTGCCGTTTCTGTCTTTAATCACAGTGAATTGCACCCGGTCTCCATCAATGGCCATTCCTTTGTTTTCCTCGCGAATCATCACGTCATTATTGGAGCCTTCTATTCGAACAAATCCAAATCCTTTAGCATTCATTTCAAGGATTCCTTCTTCGGGTGTTTGAATGGGCAGGTTAAAGCTGTGGTGATTGAGTTGGTTTAACTGCCGTTTTTCAACTAAGGCCATGAGCGCGTCAAATATATGTTGACGTTCATTGGGGGCATTTGCGGACAGTAAAGAACACAGTTGCTTGTGGGTTAAGGTCGCTCCTTGGTTTTTTGCAAAAACATTGAGCACAAGAGTCCTATATCCTCCGCTAGATTTCCGCTCTGATTTTTTATGATGCGCACCACGGTGCTTGTTTTTAGCCATTATAAGGCCAATTAATGGCGAATGATCACTTTTCTAGTGAATGGTTTAGTGGATTGCCCTTCAAACGAAATAAAGTAAACGCCACTTTTGAATTCAGACGTATTGATTTTTTTTGTTGAACTCACTTGGTCACGCATGATGGTGGAACCCATCGCATCCAATATTTTAAACTGAAA
>JBEIDV010000029.1:0-14933 GCA_040383285.1 Crocinitomicaceae bacterium
GATAATGACTTTTTTATCCGACGGATGCGCTTGATATTTTATGGTCAACTTTCACCGCGGGTGTATTTTTATGTGCAACCTGATTTTGCAAGTTCGTCTAGTACAACGGCATTGCATTTTGGTCAATTAAGAGACGCTTATTTTGATGTAGGTTTAGATAAAAAAAGTCAATTTAGATTTAGAATTGGTCAATCCAAAGTTCCTTATGGATTTGAGAATATGCAATCTTCTCAAAATAGACTTCCCTTGGATCGTGCGGATGCACTTAACTCTGCCGTATCCAATGAACGTGATCTTGGTGTATTCTTTTATTGGGCACCCGCATCGAAACGAAAATTGTTTTCGAGTTTGGTGAGTTCAGGCTTAAAAGGTTCAGGTGATTATGGCGTTTTTGGCGTTGGAATCTATAATGGGCAAACAGCGAATCGTCCGGAGTTAAATGCAAATAAACATATTGTAACTCGGGTTAGTTATCCGTTTGAAATTAAGAAGCAAATTGTAGAAGCTGGAATTCAAGCATATACAGGGAAGGTTACGCTAGTGTCAACTTCTTCAGGAGTGAATTATGCAACAGATAAATTATATGACGACAAGCGGGTGGCGGGAACAGTTGTTTTATACCCTAAACCGTTTGGTATCTTAGCTGAGTACACGATTGGTAGAGGTCCTCAATTTGATAAATCATTAGATTCTATAACAACGCAGCGATTACACGGGGGGTATGTAACCGCTTCTTATATGCTTAATTTCAAAAATAATGTTTTGATTCCATTTGTGCGTTATCAAGTGTATCAAGGGGGTAAGAAGCACGAATTGGACGCAAGAAGTTATAACGTCGAGGATTTAGAAATCGGAGTTGAATGGCAGATGTCTCGGTATTTTGAATTGGTGATGATGTATACGATGTCGTCAAGAAGATTTGAAGACTTTGCTAATCAAGACAATTATCAACGTGGAAATTTACTTCGTATACAAGCACAAGTAAATTTTTAGATAAAAGATAGAAAACTAAAAAAGGGGCCGAGGCCCCTTTTTTTGATCGTTTAATTGTTTATTTAATGCGCCGCATCAAATTTCGTAGCTACAACATCCCAGTTGATCACATGAAAGAAGGCCTCAATATAATCAGGTCTGCGATTTTGATAATTCAAATAATAGGCGTGTTCCCAAACGTCTAGCGCTAAGATCGGTGTTCCTTTGCATCCTTCGCCCATTAATGGATTATCTTGATTTGCTGTTGAGCAGATTTCTAATGCACCATTACTTACACAAAGCCAAGCCCACCCGGACCCAAAACGTGTAGCCGCTGCTTTAGCAAAGGCATCTTTAAATGCTTCGAATGATCCAAAAGCGGTATCTATTGCTTGAGCCAATGCCCCAGTCGGAGCTCCTCCACCGGTAGGGCTCATGATTTCCCAGAACAAGTTATGATTCCAAAATCCACCACCGTTATTGCGCACAGCAGGGGTGTCCATACAATTAGATAAAATCTCTTCGATCGTTGCGTTCTCAAGGGCCGTACCTGCGATCGCATTGTTTAGGTTGGTTGTATATGCTTGATGATGTTTTGAATGGTGGATTTCCATGGTCCGCGCATCAATATGCGGTTCAAGCGCATCGTAAGCATAGGGTAATTTAGGGAGTTCAAAAGCCATGAGTCTATGTTTTAATGATTTCTACAAAGTTACAAATAAGTGCGCCGTTTTGTTTACGAATGTTATAAAAGTCCTTTTGCCTTGAGCGTAAGGTATTTATTAATTACGGCAGTCGATAATTCGGCTGGTTTTGTTAAAATGGTTTGAATGCCCATGACATTAAGTTGTTTCGCCATTTTCTCCTTTTCAATTAACATCTTACTCGCTAAGATTCCTTGATAAAATTGACGTTGGTTCGTAGGACTTAAGGTAGAAAACTGCTCAAGTTCCTCGTTCTTGAACATGACCACCACCAATAAGTTTCTCTTTTTTAACTGAAGCAAATAAGGCAGTGAGCGCTGTAAGGTAAATGGGTTTTCGAAATTGGTGAATAAAAGAAGCAAGGAGCGAGTTCTTACTTTATCATTCACATGCTGTTGCAAGAGTTCGAAGTTTGAATCCTGAAATGTGGTTTTTTGTGCATAAAGCACCTCTAGTATTTTCTTTAATTGAATCCGTTTATTCGATGCACTCAGCGTTGCTCCAAGTTTGTCTGAAAAGGTAAATAATCCGATTTTATCACTTTTATGCAAACAAATATTAGATAAAACTAAGGTTGAATTAATAGCGTAATCTAACATGCTGAGGCCTACAGATTCCATTTGCATAATCCGACCCTTGTCGATAATACAATATACATTCTGTGATTTTTCCTCCTGATACTGGTTAACCATGAGTTCATTTTTCCTGCTCGTAGCTTTCCAGTTGATGCTTTTTATCTCATCACCGGGCACGTAATTCCGAATTTGTTCAAACTCTCGTGACATGCCTATTTTTCGTACGCGTTTAATTCCAGATTGAATTTTATTCTGTTGAAACAACATCTGTTCATACCGTTTCATTTGCAATATCGACGGATAAACGTGAATCGGTGCTTGATGTGAAATAATGGTTCTACGTTCAATTAAACCAAAAATCGATTTAGTAAATATATAGGTGTCTGTAAACCGAAAAACGCCTCTTTTTTTGGGGGTATACTCGTAGGTAATTTCGATACTCTCTAACGGATTTAACATCGCGTCATAGTGCTTCGTTCGTTCCTGCATATCCATAGGATACCCTTCATTAACAGTAAACCAAATCTTAGTTTTCCCAACGTTAGACAGGGTTAGTTTAATTGGATTTCGATCACCTAAACTAAGTTTTTCTTGGTAGTGTTTGACGTATCGTACCGGTTTTAACACAACAAACAAGAAAAGTAAATCGCATAGCAAAAGCAGCCCAATACCATAAAAGGAAATGGCGGATAACCAAATTATTTGGTGAGATACATAGCCCATGGCCGTGATGATAATGGCAATACCAAACAATAAGAAAAACCGATTACTCAGGCTAATTTGACGCATCTAACTTATCTTGGGATTTCGATTTCTGCAAGTATTTGACGAATTACTTCTTCCGTAGTGATTCCTTCCATTTCAGCTTCAGGAGTCAAGATTATACGGTGAGTAAGCACCGGCAGCGCAATGTACTGAATATCCTCTGGAGTTATGAAATCCCTGCCACGCAATGCGGCAAGCGCTTTTCCTGCCCTTAACATCGAGAGTGAGGCGCGAGGTGATGCACCTAAGTATAGTTTGGCATGACTTCTCGTACGGTGTGTTATGGCCGCTATGTAATTGATTAAGCTGGCTTCAACGACCATTTCTTGCATCAATGAATGCACGCGTTTGATGTCTTCACTTGAAAATAACGGTGTAATGCTTTCCATATCGATTGGCCCATTTGCAGCTTTATAACGGGTTAAAATATGTGCCTCTTCTTCTAAACTTGGATAGTCCATTTTAATTTTAAAAATAAACCGATCCAATTGTGCTTCCGGAAGGCTGTATGTTCCTTCTTGTTCGATGGGGTTTTGAGTCGCAATGACTAAAAAAGGAAATGCCATTGGATATTGAATCCCGTCAAAGGTGATTTGCCGTTCCTCCATCACTTCAAATAACGCAGCTTGAGTTTTTGCCGGCGCACGGTTAATCTCATCAATTAATACGATGTTCGAGAAAATCGGACCCTTATTGAAAATGAATCGACCATCTTTCATATTGAAAACACTGGTTCCGATCACGTCAGATGGCATTAAGTCGGGTGTGAATTGAATTCGTGAAAAATCGACCTTCATCAGGCGAGCGATTAACTTTGCGCTTAAGGTTTTTGCGACGCCGGGAACCCCTTCAAGTAATACATGCCCATTCGCAAATATACCGGCTAAAATAAGCTCCACAATATGTTCTTGTCCGATCACATGCTTGCCGATTTCAGTGCGTAACTCGTTAACTTTTTGTGCCACCCATAATAATTCCGAATTGTTTCGCTCGAAACTGAGTTTATCCGTTGCTTGGTATTCTTCCATGTTGTTTTTGTTTAATAAATGTGACTAATTCTGAATAAGCTTGTGAAGAGGAATTCCACCTCGGTATGGAAAGGATTCGACTTCCTTTAATCGCATAAAATTCTAATTCATTCCGTTGTTCGTTGAATATGATTTTACATGGCACCCTTTGGCCCAATAAGGGCAAGTAATACATGTTTTCTACATCTTCAATTCGAATTAGCGGCGTTCTAAATCGCAAGATTCCAAGTCCGAAAAGTAGGCCGCCAATTACCGCAATGCCAGGCCCCATCGCGTTGGAATGAGAGACACTGTAAAATCCGATAAAGCTGAGGGTAAAACCAATCATTAATGCTGCAAAGCTGATAACAGGTTTACGTGCAAGGATAATTGGAAATTGTTTCGGATTAGTTAATGATTTTATGATCCCCGCTTTAGATAGTAAGCGATGCGATTTTCCAGCTGTTTGATAAACATGTGTCATACCAACCTCATCGCTTGGCGCATGAAGATGGAATAGGGTTTCTTTAATTAAACGTTCTTCTAACCCAGTTTTCTCGATTAAAATCCGAACTTGATCTTCGCTTGGGTGTTTGCTGATATCCACATAATAAGCCCGCAGTATTGCATGAAAAAACTGCTGTTTTACCAGGTTAAATGCTATCTCTGGCGATTCATGGGATTGATAAATAGACGATATGGTTTGAATATAATTTGAGGTTAATTTACTCGGAGCTTCAGGCAGTGGAACAATGGCGCGTCTTCTTTTTCCTGCAAAAAATACAAGCAGTAGTAACCCGATTAACAAGGCATAAACTGCGTTTTTTAATGCCGGATGTTCATTAATTAATTTAAGTAAGGAATCCTTCTCTACCGATATTTCATCTTCCCAATTATATTCCGATTGCCATTTTAGGGTGGCGTAACTCAAAAACAAGACACGGTCATAGGACCTCAGTTTACTCAATAGCAGTTGAGCATGAGCCAATCCTGCTGGATTCTTTAATTGATAATTGACCAAGGCTTTTGGGAAAAACCCAACCAGTACTTCGCCTTTCTCGATAGGGAATTTCGTTTCAACCAAAAGTCCTTGATTGTTGGTGAGTTCCGGCTTGTTGCATTGCATCATCCCAAAGGTTCGGTCATATAGGGTGTCTGCTTGATACAGGTGATGTAATGTATAAGTTTTTTCGCCCGTTCTCAAGGGGATTTCGCGGTCGTAGGCATAACTTATCGTGCCATTAATATCCAAACTATCATAAACCCATTCATAGGTTTTGTTCGCAAAAAGCATTAAGCCATCTCCTTCTTTTACCTTAGCAATAATTTGTTGAAATTGGGTGGGTTTTAAGGTAACCGTATCCCCAACCAGTACATACAAGGTATGACGTTCTTTTTTAAGGAGCGAGTCTAACACGTTCTCATTCGAAATGTGTTGAATTTTTGTGGATGTAACCTGCTGTTGTAAAAGAGAATTAAAATAATACAAGCCATACGGGTCTTTACTATCAAATCCATATTTGGCATACCAATCTGAACTCTTATACCCCAAACTCCTTCCCTTATTTTGACCTTGAATGAAATAAATGAGTACCCCACCAAGAATAAAAAGTGTTGCTACAGCAAGATATACAGCTCGTTTATTCATGGCCTTTTAAGGTGTTTAGAAAAGCTGTTAATACCGGTTCCACCTCATTGAAGCGGGACTTGTCTATTTCATATTCACCGTACCAAATCACATCGAAAATATGAATACAGGAATAAAATGCGGGACGAAATGCGTGATTTTTTAACCCATTAAGGTATTCATGATTCGTTTTTTCACGTGTCCATTTGATTTGATTTAGACGAATTAATTCTTTTAAAATAAGGGTGAAATAAATCCGAACGGCTTCTCTATATTTGGCTTTGTTTAGTGCGTTTTCAAGGCGATTTTCAAGGTCGGATACAGGCACAATTTCAGGATTCCAATAGTCGTCATATTTCTTGAAATTTTTCAAAGATTTACCTGAGTTTTTAATAATTAAATAAAAGATTAAAAACAACCCAAATCCTACGACAATGAAGAGTAAGACATTTAAAATCCATGGGGGCATGGTCCCAGGTTTTCCAATATCTGGCTCATCAAAATCAGGACCATCAAAGGTGGGCATCTCCGGAAGTTCGGGTTCCTTAAGCAGATTTTTCTCTCGAACGAGTTGCTTGGATAAATGCTGCTGATATTTTTCGTGATAATGTGCTAAAATACTGTCAGAATATGCCTGTTTATCTTCAATAACATATTCATCGCTAACATCGGAGGATTGAATTATTCCGCCAGAACCGTTATTCCATTCTTTTTTTAAATTGTCGTTGCCTTGCCTCGGATAACTTGTGTTTTTAAGTTCTTCCCTAATCGCCGGCTGAGCAATACCCAACCCGATACTCCCTATAATGAAACTGATAAATAGTCGTATTTTCATCCCTCCTGCGTTTCAATATACTCTTTCAATCTACTTCGTTCTCCAAAATACCGACCTTCCTTTTTTAAATTCAGAGCCTCTCGTTTTTCAAGGGTGGAAAAATAGGACAGGGATAACAAGATAAACCAAAAAACTAAACTGAAAATAACCGCAATGAGGTAGGTCAATTCACGAAATAAGTTGGTCCAAAATACGCTGTCTAACCCTGCTTTGTCTAAAAACGGTGTTATACCCTTCACTATAAGGTCTAGGATGTCTGGAATTTCGTTTTGAATACTTATAACACTGGCAATGGGCTGGGTTACTATGGCAATAGTGCCTATACCGAGTATGGTTAAAATGAACAGCGTAATATAGGATCGTGCACTGTATCTGAACCCTTTTTTGAGTCCGGATTTTACAGAATTATCGGGATGTGCAATAGCAAATGGAAGGTATAATAGGAAGGGGTAGACCATAATAGCCGGTAATAAAATAAACCACGGAAGCAGAAAAACGGGAAGTAGTAAGAGCAAAAACAGTACGCTCGACCTCCAAAACATTTTTCTTATATAGGTATTCCATGACATGTTGGTTAATCCGGCTTTAATCAACAAATAATGATATGTAACAAGGAATATATAGGTAATTAACCCGACCCAAATAATGCTAATTAATAAATCGATGTTAGTGCTAAATGCATATCCAAACATAAACGAAAGATGACTTGCCCAATCAAACCAATAGACAAATGATAAATCTTCCGGGTAAAGAAAGGCACGTAATGCGATTAATCCGATTCCAATAGTTCCTACGATAGTAAAAACGGGCTTGATAATGGCCCCCATGGATTGGAAGAAAAGTAAAATACCCTGACGATATACCTGCCAAAATGAGCGAACACTTAACAATTCAATGGTTTCCGGATGCGGTTGTTTGAAGTTTGTTTCTTCAAATAATCGTTCTGGGTATCGTTGCGCTTGATAAATGGGTAAGAAAATAAAAAGGAATCCAATTAAGATGAACGAACCAAGAATTATTGTCCATTTAGAAGCATCCGGTAAGGTATCGTAATTTCGAGTAACAAAACTTTCTAAGTACCCTGCAAGCACGATGAATGGCAAGATGCTTAGCATAATTTTAGCCCCGCGGGAAAAACTCGATTTAAATGCGTGTACCCTAGAAAAACTTCCAGGAAAAAGCCACCCGGAACCAGCTGTAATTCCTGCACCAGCCGAGAGTGCTATGCTTGAAATTTCAAATGCCCCGTGTATCCAAATCCCCAAAAAACTCGTGATTAGTAGTCCTTTTTTTAGAAACATATGTTGAAACGACCCAAGCATTACCCCATTTCCAAAAAGCATAACCTGCGTTCCAAGGGTAAATAAGATGCCTGCAAAAAAAGTTAAGATGGAAACCATGAGGTTATTACCCGTAATTTGAATAAACATCATGAACGAACTACTTCCTTCATATACGCCCAATGGATTTCCTTGTTCGATGTTTTCCATCGTCATTTCAACATAACCCTCGCCCAATACGGTGGCTGTGAAATCTGGATAAACGCTGCTTGAGATCCACCCCAATGCGATGTAAGCCAAAAAACTAATTAATGCGAAACCCATGTATTTTTTGGAACGGTATAACTCCAGTGGGAGTTCAATGGTCCAAAAATCTAATACATTTTTAATGGAAAATTTTTGATATTTATTGACACCAATAAACACCCGTTGAGCCAGTTGATTGAGGTAAACCCTGATCGTCCTTCGATTGTAATACGTTTGTGCAAACCCTAAATCATCCGTAATATCTAAATACAAGTTACTCAAGGCTTCCGGGTCACTCGAAAGATCTTTTTGCATCGATTCAAAACGCTGCCACTTTTCTTTATTTTCCCCAACAAATTTAGATTCTTTCAAAGCGCCCTAAAGGTACACTTTTACGCTTAAATGTTACCTTTAATGAATGCAAGATTTCTTAAAAAAGGGCAACTAATCGTTTGTATGCCGAACATGGAGCTATTAAAATTGGGGGATGCCCGTGAATTCAAGAAATTGTTTGAATTGCATGCGCCTCGTGTTTTAAACACAGCACTCTATGTTTTGGGCAACCTTCAAGATGCAGAAGATGTTACTCAAGAAGTTTTTAAATCTGTTTACCTAGGTCTTCCTGGGTTTAAAGAAGAAGCCAGCGTGAACACGTGGGTGTATCGGATAACCTTAAATAAATGTAATGAGTTCTTAAGGGCCAAAAATCGTAAGAAACGCAAGGGTATCTTGTTGAGTTTATTTGATTCTCCTCCAATAGTAACAACAGAAACACCTGAACTGATGCTTATATTGAAAGAGGCAGAGTGGAGGCTATGGCAACGAATACAAGCATTGCCAGAAAAACAACGCATTGCCATGACCTTGTTCGCCATGGATGATTTAAGCTACCAAGAAATCGCAGGAATAATGAATGTATCTGTTTCAGCCATTGAATCCCTTCTTTTTCGTGCAAGAACCAAACTTAAAACACACCAATCAAATGAAGACTGAGCACGTTTTTTTTAAAACCCGAATACCGGTAAGTGAAGAATTGACAAACCGCTGCCTGAATCCGACGGAAATCCCAACTAATGGCCGTTCCGCTTGGCTCATTGCGGCATCGTTTATCCTCATAGTGTCGATAAACATTTCCGCCTATATGATTGCCCTGAGTCAAGAAAAAACGGTGTCTTCAACGTACCTCATTAATTCAGAATCTTATGAATAACTCATGGAAAAATTGGGCGATAGCCCTGCTTTTATTGCTTAATGGCATCTTGATTTTTACGCTCGTACTTCGGCGCCCCCCTCATCCTCCTCGCCTGGCAAAAGAACTTACCTTATCCAAGGAAAAGACAAAGGCAGTTGAAGTCCTTGAGGAGCCATTTCTTAACCAAAGAAAAAAACAAAAGGACAGGATTCGTACCTTGGAGCATCGGCTTATAAAATCCGCCTTGTCCGGAGATTCACTGCAGGTTAAATCGGTCTGTAAAGCAGTTTTATCTGCAAAACAGCAGGATTTGAAACGGATGACAACCTACTTTGAACGCTTAGGTGTTTTACTAAATAAATCAGAGGAGCGCGAAGTACTTCATTTAATTGGTACCTTCGACCGGAAACCCCGTCCCTGATGTTACGATTTCTCTTTTTGTTTTTCATTATACCTAATCTTGGGTTTGGTCAACACACGGTGAAACTAATGGTTGGCTCAGCACCCTTTCAATTGCATACTAATTATCTAATCAATGGAACTGATTCCATTCGCTTGGATCAATTTAAATTTTATGTTGGTAATCAACACGGAGATTATCAGTTGGTCGATGCTTCCGATACCACGACCTTTAACCTGCCTTTTGCCGACAATTTGTTAATCATCGGGATGGATAGCTTAGCCAACACTTCGGGTAAGCTTGAGGGGGCTTTTGATCCGCTCCTTGGCATGTATTGGGCGTGGAATACCGGCTATATTCAACTTAAATTGGTGGGGGATTATACAACTGCTGAATCTAACATCCCATTTGAATACCACCTCGGAGGATATAGGTCCCCTTTTGCAACGTCATTTGCGCTTCATTTACCCCCTGAATATGATCAAATACAGATACAGCTGGAGCAATTTTTTATGACCCTTCCTATTCGCACGACTCCGAAAATTATGTTGCCTGGAGCCGCTTCACAGCAGATTTTCAACGCGTTCCATACTACGTTTGAATGATGCGTTGGGGAGTACTTGTTTTACTTGGTATTGGGTTAATTTCGTTCATGTTCGTTCCAGGTGATGGGTTATTTTATCTACCCGAAAAATGGCCCAAGCCCTTGTACAATTTTGATGACAATCCAGTAACAAATGATGGGTTTATCCTTGGAAGAACCTTGTTCTATGATCCCATACTCTCACAGGATTCAACGGTTTCCTGTGCATCATGCCATTTTCAATACACCGCATTTGCACATGTGGATCATTCCACAAGCCATGGCATTAACTCAAGGGTTGGCAAGCGAAATGCGCCGGGACTTATGAATTTGGCATGGTATCCAACGTTCCATTGGGATGGGGGCGTACTTGATTTAAACGGCCAAGCCATCAATCCGCTAACACACCCTGATGAACTGGGGGAAACATTGAACGGGGTACTCAAAAAACTAAACCGCAATACCTATTACAAAAATGAATTTAAAAAGGTATTTGGTGTCGAACACATTAAAACGAGCCACCTCTTAAAAGCCTTGGGTCAATTTACGGTTTCCTTGGTTTCCGCGAATAGTAAATACGACAGTGTGATGCGTAAAGAAAGTACCTTCACCGAGCAAGAACAACGGGGGTACTCTTTATTTCTAAAATATTGCAATCAGTGTCACACGGCACCTTTGTTCACCAACTTCGAATTTAAAGCCAATGGGATTGGCCCGCTGGCTGCTTATATCGATTCGGGAAGAGCAGTAATCACAGGGAGGCCATCGGATGTGTTTTTGTTTCGAGTTCCGACTTTACGTAATATTGAACATAGTTTCCCGTATATGCATGATGGCCGGATTTCTAAATTAAAAGATGTAATTCATCATTATGCGAACTCAAGTAATTGGGTCAAGCCCATAAGTAAAGAATTAAAAACAAAAAATAATTTACTTTCTCCAACCGAAGAAAAAGACCTGCTTAAATTCCTTAAAACCCTTACGGATAAAGAGTTTGTTTTTAATCCCGCATTTCGTTACATGGGAAATTAGGTGGAATTACAACTATTTCGCATCTAACTTGTTCAATTAGATTAGGTTGCATCTGTTCCAAGTTCTGTGGAAGATTCAACGAGAGATTTCATAATAGTTAGGTTTAGTAAAGGGGGAGCAATCCCCCTTTTCTTTTTTATAGAACACAAGTTTTCTTACCTTTAGGCAACTAAGGTTCTTGAATAACTTAACGTACGTATGAAAACACAAAAATTAGTCCTTGCCTTACTCCTTGTTGGAGGGTTGCAGGCACAGACAAATCCTGCTATTACTTCTTGGTTAATTAATACGGATGGCACTACGGGTAGACATTACGTTCAAGGAAATTCTACCCCAATCGTAGATGCGACTCTTGCCAATGTTCAAATGGTACAGTATTCAGCCAATTGGGCGTATGTGACAACAACGGGTGTGCCTTCTTATATCACCGGACCTTTTTTAGATGGAAATCCATCACTTACCACCAATCAAAATGCAATTTTTAAAATTTCATTAAATCCTACCATGAATGCTGGCGCAGGAACAGCAACCTCTGGAGGTAACATTGGCATCTTTATTAATGGGGTCGCCATGTTCGATTACCGCGATGGCGTAGCTTGGAATACCAATACCAATTCCCTGTGTGGCGGATTACCTGGAATGTCTCCGTGTCCAGGTGGACCTGGATCTTCCCAATCTTGGAACCGTGATGCTGTTTTAGCTGAAAAAGGTGGGTTCGATTGTTCCAAAGGTCATCCCGCCAATGGAAATTACCACCACCACCAAAATCCCAGTGCTTTTGATTTGGATTTAACCGTAATCTCTAACATCTGTACCTTGTATGATGCAGAAGGCTTGTACGCCATCGATTCTACCGTGCATTCTCCCCTCATTGGATTTTCATACGATGGTTATCCCGTGTATGGGGCGTATGGCTATAAAAATGCCGATGGAACCGGTGGAATCACCCGCATTAAATCCGGATATCAACTGCGCAATATTTCGACCCGAACCGTTTGGGCAGACGGTACAGATGTACCCGATGGACCTGCCGTTTCTATCACCTATCCCCTTGGCTATTTCCGAGAAGATTATGAATTTGTAAATCACGCCGGCGCAGCGGATTATTTAGATGTGCACAATGGCCGTTTTTGTGTGACACCAGAATATCCGAACGGCATGTATTGCTACTTTGCAACCGTAGATTCTGAGTGGAATTCAGCGTACCCTTATTTAATCGGACCAACCTATTACGGAGTGAAAACAGGGGCTAAAGTGAATTCTGTTACCGAGGCCACAACTACCTACAACCCCGTGAATGGCCTTTCGGAGCAGTCCATTTCAGAGGTGCGAATATTCCCGAATCCAACCAATGATCTATTCATCGTGCAAGCGATTGGTTTGGTGGAGACCAATATGGAATTAACCCTTACCGATATTCAAGGTAAAGTAATGGATAAGCAGGTGATTTTACCCGGTTCTACCATGGCCTTTTTCGATGTGAGTACCTTGTATGCAGGGACCTATGTGATTTCTTACACCGATGCCAAAGGAATTCAACGTAAAAAGATTATCGTTCACTAATCGTTTCCGTTTACACCTTGCTTTTCGTAATTTTACGGCATGCAAGAACGTCCCCTTTCCGATTGGTTGCCCTTATCACTCAAAGAAGCTGAAAAGCGTGGGTGGGATGCCTTTGATGTAATTTTAGTTTCCGGTGATGCCTATGTGGATCATCCGTCCTTTGGGACCGCGGTGATTGGTCGTATAATTGAAGACGAAGGGTTCCGTATTGGAATTATTGCCCAACCCAATTGGCGAGATGACTTAAGAGATTTTAAAAAACTAGGTACACCAAAGTACTTTTTTGGAGTGACAGCCGGATGCATGGATTCCATGGTAAATCATTACACCGCAGGAAAACGCTTGCGTTCTACCGATGCCTATACCCCGGGCGGCGTAGCTGGATTTCGTCCGGATTATGCCAGCACTGTGTATTCGAATATCTTAAAAGAACTTTTTCCAGATGTTCCGGTGTTGTTGGGCGGTATTGAAGCATCTTTGCGTCGGGTAACGCATTACGACTATTGGGCAGATAAACTCTTTCCATCCATTCTGGTAGATAGTAAAGCAGACGCCTTGGTTTATGGTATGGGAGAACAACCCTTGCGAACCTTTCTAAAGCTCTTGAAAAAAGGGGTTCCTTTTGAACAAATTCGCACCTTGCCACAAATTGCCTATGTGCATTCAAAGCAAGAGGATGTGCTAAAAAATAAAAACTGGGAAACGGTTTCCTTGGCGAGCCATGAGGAATGTTTGAAGGACAAAGTGGCCTATGCCGCTAATTTTAAGATCGTCGAAGTTGAATCCAATAAGCTGAGTGCGAATCGAATTCTACAAGAGGTAGGTGAACAACGCTTAGTGGTTAATCCACCGTATCCCACCATGACGGAAAACGAGATCGATGCGTCGTTCGAGTTGCCATATACGCGGTTACCCCATCCAAAATATAAGAAGCGTGGCACAATCCCTGCCTATGAAATGATCAAGTTTTCCTTGAACATTCACCGCGGATGTTTTGGCGGCTGTAGTTTTTGTACGATTTCCGCGCATCAAGGGAAATTTATTGCCTCGCGCAGTGAGGGTTCCATTATGAAGGAATTAGAAGAAATTGCAGCGCACCCAGATTTTAAAGGGTATTTGTCTGACGTGGGCGGACCATCCGCGAACATGTACAAGATGAAAGGCAAGGACGAAAGCATTTGCGCCCGCTGTGTAGCCCCGAGTTGCATACATCCCGTGATTTGCAATAACCTAGACACTTCGCATAAACCCATGACCGAATTGTATCGTAAGATTGATTCCCATCCGAAAATCAAAAAGGCCTTTGTGGGATCAGGAATTCGTTACGATTTATTGGTGGATGATTTTAACAAGAACAACGAAGACGGAAACCACGATGAATACCTTGAGCAAGTCGTTACACGTCACGTGAGCGGTCGATTGAAAGTAGCGCCGGAACACACCGCCGACAATACCTTGCGCATGATGCGTAAGCCATCCTTTAAGTATTTCCACCAGTTCAAGGATAAATACGAGGCCATTTCCGCCAAGCATAACTTGAATCAACCCTTGATCCCATATTTCATCTCCTCGCATCCGGGGTGTGAAGAAACGGACATGGCTGAACTGGCTGCAGAAACCAAGGATATGGGCTTTAAATTGGAGCAGGTACAAGATTTTACCCCAACTCCCATGACCGTAGCGGAAGTAATTTATTATACCGGCTTACATCCCTATACCTTAAAACCGGTCTTCACGGCAAAATCTCCAGAGGAAAAGAAAAATCAAAACCGTTATTTTTTCTGGTATAAACGCGAGAATCAAGAGTGGATTTCGAGTCGCTTGAAGCGCGCAGGCCGAGCGGATTTAAGCAACAAATTAGTAGAAACTGCACAACAAAAACAGCTTCCGCCTTGGTTGGCTAAACGGAGAGGGAAGTAAGATCATTTGTTTCCCTCCTTTCGCTTGCGCCGTAGCTATAGCGAAGGCACAGAGGAGGGATTAAGGTCTGGATGACTCTGACGAGTTTCAGGCTCCGTAAGAGGAGGTGACAATACGATTATGTAATTACTTTTGATGTATTCTGAGGCTAGTTAGAGTCATCCCCCTTAGTCCCCCTTCGGAAGTGGGATGGGTAGATTGTTAGTTTCCCTCTGCGCCGCGGCGAAGAGGA
>JBEIDV010000030.1:0-14907 GCA_040383285.1 Crocinitomicaceae bacterium
CTTTAGCATCAGATTACGATCTAATTATTAGCAATCCGCCCTATTATTTCACGGACAACAGCTCATCACATGACAATAACATACAAAAACACAGCACTGCGGAAGATTTTTCAGCATGGATTGGTGCTTGTTATTCGCTCCTCTCAACACATGGAACTTATTGGATGATTTACCCGAGTAACCAAGAACACGTAATTGCAGAGTTAACGAACGCCCATAAATTCTATGAGACAACAAGGTATGTGCTATTAAATCAACATCAGCAAGCCGTTCGAATAATTAGTGCCTATACAAAGCAGGCCAGTCCAAGAATTGAAACGAATTTTTCGCTTCGAAATCAAGATGGAACATATAGCGACTCCTATCTTGAATTAACCAAAGAATTTCATGCAAAAACGCCATTAAGGTAACTTAGGTTACCGAAAGTACTTTTTTGATTACTTACCTTCGTAGAAATTATTGATCATGAAAAAAGGATCCAAACTCTACAGCATCGCTACCATGACCTGTCCGCAATGTCAGGAAGCTAAAATGATGGTAGCAAATCCATACAAACTATCTACGATGGGTGAAGTAAAAAACAAATGTGAAGTCTGCGGATTAGACTTTAAGCCCGAGCCTGGTTTTTACTACGGTGCCATGTATGTGTCATATGGCCTCGGCGTAGCAGTTTTTGTTACGATTTGGGCTTCGTGCAACTGGTTTTTTGATAATGTGGGCGTCTGGACACAAATTAGTTTGGTTCTTATCGCACTGATTGGATTAGGTCCTTATTTATATGCCCTTTCCAAAGTTATTTGGGCTAACTTCTTCTTTAGTTATAAGCAGAATGCAACCGCTGGTCGATAAAAAACAATTGCTTCACGATACTATTGGGTATATTTTGGAAGAGGCGCTCATTGAGGAGATGAGTAAAATTGCCAAAATACGGGAAACTGTACAAGATGAAATTATCATCCATGTAGGCGATGAATTAAAAATGATTCCGATTGTTGTTTACGGATCCATCAAAGTATCCCGTGAAAATACAGAAGGCGATGAATTATTGCTTTATTACATTGAAGGGGGCGACACCTGTGCGATGACCTTGCAATGCTGTGTGCGTAAAACAGATTCACAAATCAAGGCCACATCCATGGAACCCTCCCTCCTTCTGATGTTCCCGAGCGAATACATGCAATTGTGGATGGATAAATACCGCTCATGGCGCGAGTACATTCTGCAATCCTACCATACCCGAATGCTCGAGCTCATGGAAACCATTGATGAAATTGCCTTCATGCGCTTGGATGAGCGATTAATAAAATATTTAACCGATCAGGCGAAATTATTGGGAAATCTAGAACTCCACCACACCCATCAGCAAATCGCAGATGACCTACATTCATCTCGGGTCGTGATTTCGCGCCTACTAAAGCAATTAGAAAACAAAGGGGCCATACAAATTCGAAGAAATCGAATTATTCTGAAAGAAATCTAGTCGTTTCGCTGCAACTTAAATTCCGAAGATTTATGAAAGGTGATTTTTGGATAATCCTGCTCCGCCATTGATAACAAGAACGGTGTTTCAGCTAAGAAAACCCAGTTTTCATCTTTATCAATCGCCATGTGGTTAGATTTTGCCCGCTTAAAGCGCTCAATTTCGGAATCATCATCAGACGTTAACCAACATGCTTTAAAATAATTTCTAGGTACAAAGCGACAGTTTGCACCATATTCATGAATTAATCGATAGTTGATTACCTCAAATTGTAGCTGCCCAACGGTTCCTACAATCTTTCTATTACCTGGTTGTTGGATAAATAATTGCGCTACCCCTTCATCAATGAGTTGTCGAACCCCTTTATCCAATTGCTTAGATTTTAATGGATCTAAATTCTCCAATTCTTGGAAAATTTCTGGGGAGAAACTTGGAATTCCTTGATACATCATTTTCTCGCCTTCGGTCAGGGTATCCCCAATTTTAAAGTTCCCTGAATCGTATAGTCCAACTACATCTCCTGGAAACGCTTCATCAATGACACTTTTGTCTTGAGCCATAAAAGAAGTCGGGTTTGGAAACTTCATTTTTTTATCTGACCGCACATGATAGTAAAACTGATTGCGTTCAAAGCGCCCGGATACGATCCGCAAAAACGCGATACGGTCGCGATGCTTAGGGTCAAGGTTTGCGTGAATCTTAAAAACAAACCCACTAAACTTTTCTTCAGATGGTTCTATAAAGCGCTTATCCGTTTCTCTTCCACGCGGTGAAGGAGAAATCTCGCAGAAGGTATCCAACAATTCTTTAACCCCGAAATTATTTACAGCAGAGCCAAAAAATACCGGAGCGACATCGCCAGACAAGTACGAATTTCTATCAAATTCGTCATATACACCTTCCACCATGGCTAATTCCTCTCGCAATTCAGCGGCAGGTTGTTCACCAATGATTTCATCTAACTGCGCATTATTAATATCCTCGAAGGAAACAACCTCTTCGGATATCTTGGTTTTATTGGCTGCAAAAAGATTTAACCCTTTTTGATAAATGTTATAAACCCCTTGAAACCTATCCCCCATACCAATTGGCCAGGTTAAGGGACAAACCCGAATCGCTAAGGTTTTCTCTAATTCATCCAACAAATCGAAGGCTTCTTTTCCGTCGCGGTCAAGTTTATTAATAAAAATAATGACAGGCGTCTTTCGCATGCGACAAACCTCCATTAAGCGTTTGGTTTGTTCTTCAACCCCGTTGGCGCAATCGATTACCAGAATTACTGAATCCACGGCAGTTAAGGTTCTAAAGGTATCCTCCGCAAAATCTTTATGCCCTGGGGTATCAAGGATGTTAATTTGCTTTCCATGATATTGAAACGCCATAACAGAGGTGGCAACGGAAATCCCCCGTTGTTTTTCAATTTCCATGAAATCCGAGGTGGCCGATTTTTTAATCTTATTATTCTTTACCGCACCAGCCGTCTGAATGGCACCACCAAAAAGTAACAACTTTTCAGTCAGGGTGGTTTTACCCGCATCGGGATGCGAAATGATCCCAAAGGTTCTGCGTTTTTCGGTCGCTTCTAGATTTTTCATAGAAATGAAAAAGACCACACGAGGTGGTCTTTAATGAGTTATTTAATTCGAATTAGAAAATCTCATTCGCGGCAAAATGAAATGCACCTTCAATCGCAGCATTTTCATCTGAATCTGAACCATGAACCGCATTTCTACCTTTACTTTCTGCATAGGCTTTACGGATAGTTCCTTCGGCTGCTTCGGCTGGATCTGTAGAACCAATTAATTTACGGAAAGAAGCAACCGCATCTTCTTTTTCAAGAATTGCTGCAATGATTGGACCGGAAGTCATGTATTCAACCAATTCACCATAGAACGGACGCTCGTTGTGCACTTCATAAAATTTACTCGCTTGTTCTGTAGTTAAGCGCGTATATTTCATCGCTTTAATGGTAAACCCGTCTTGAATAATCATGTCGATAATCTTACCCATGTGACCATTTTCAATCGCATCAGGCTTAAGCATTGTAAAAGTTCTGTTTGTTGCCATTTTTATTTGTAATTTGGGTGCAAAGATAGGCATTACTTTTTAGGATGTAAAATCTTTACTCGGTTTAAAAATAGGGATATGAAAATGTATTTTATAGTTGTTATAGCACTTGCCTTATGTGCATGTTCTGAAAAACAAACGAAGGTTAAAATTAAGCAAAGCGCACAGAAACTAACAGAGCCAAAACATAGCGCCGAAATAAAGAAAGATCCTGCTGCACCTCACAATATAAAGGAATCAAAAAAATCCAACACAAAGCGCCTTGATCGTTATAATTCAGAACGTTTAGATCCCCATCGCTCTATAAGCACCCAGGCCGTAATTTACCAACCTATAGAAAAAACGACCTTTGAAAATCCGAGCATGGAAAAATGGGAAAACGGGTTTGGTAAAGACCCACAATGGATACAATTATACCAAGAAAGCATAAGCCGTTACCTCACAGGGATAGATCATAATTTAAACCAACAACCTAACTTACGGATTTCACGAAGTAAACTTATCGAGGTATACGGAAAAAAGATGTTTGACACCTTTCAATTAACTCCTGAATTTGCTGAATTCGCGAAACACAGATTTAGCGAATCACCCGAATATTATTTATTTGTCAGTAAACATTCCAATCAGATTACTGAAGATTGAGTGTTTTGGGTAATGCTTTCTTTTTTGTTGCAAACTCTACGATAATCCCGATGGTTGGCTGTACAATACCCGATGTATTTTCAATCAATTTGGTTTTGTAGCGTGTTGGATCATTTGGATCTATAATTGGAGCACCCGCTGCATCAGTTTCTACCAATAAAATAGGAGCTACTTTGGTTTTGTACCCGTATAAATTCTGAATATCTAGGTAGAAATTCATGTTGAACTTATCCAAGAAAAGTTTTTTGTCAAGGCGAACATTTAATTGATGGAAACTTGCTTCTCGTTCTGTATTTAGGCGATTAAAATCAAGCAAGCCTACGCCATTGATATTCCAGTTTGAAATTAAACTTGATGTTTCAATGTCATATGGTGTATATGGAGACCCTCCGGAGAACAACCAGCGCATACCGAGCTCCCACCCTTTCTTAAAGCGTTTTCCACCTGTTAAAGAAACGATGTGACGGCTATCCCACGCGGTTGGAACATATTCATCGTTTTTATTCTTGAACTCTGAAATCACGTAAGTATAAGCAACCACTGCATAAAACCCTTTATACAGTTTCTGTTGGAAAAGGAATTCACCCCCATAGGTTCTTCCCTGAGACATACTTTTTACAGCCTCATTTCCTACTACACCGAAATCTGACCCTTGATTTGCCAAGCATATTGAATCTTTTAGACTAAACGGATAACGGTCATAGTTTTTATAAAAACCTTCTAGTGTAAATCTAGAACTTGCTTTGGTGCGATACTCCGCCCCAATCACAAAATGATCGGCACGAATGTATTGGATGTCGTTTTGTTTATTTACCAACTCTCCTAATGAATTTCTATAGCCTAAAATAGTATAGGCAGGGATCTGGTGAAATCTTGAAACATTCGCATTCAACGCCAAGGACTCATTGATTCGGAAATTCACGGACAAGGAAGGCGATAATTGATTCAATGGATTAGCCATCGTTTTTGAATAATTCGACCCATCCATGCGCAAGCCAAACGAAGCATTTAAACGCTCCTTGAAAAAGGACTGACTAACTTGCGTAAAGAAGGCGTATTTACTAAGGAATAAATCCGACGTGTAATCAATTACCACCGGAAACCCTTGAATCGTTACGTTGGCATAGGTATCGTTTCGATAACGTGCATATTCGTACCCTAGTCCTACATTCCAACGGAACCCATTCTTCCGGTAGGTATGTTCCATTCGAACTTTGTTTTCCGCTTCAAACGAGGAATAGTTTTGCAATAAATTAGCTGGTGTTTCTATAAGGTCCTTGTATCGGTATGCTTTATTATTGAGCATATTTCTAGAAACTACGATATTCTGAATTGACTGTTCCGAGAAATGTTGATAGTTTATTCCGACGGTATAATTCCATTGACTTTGCATCGGGATATTACCCAGAAGAAACTTATTGTAAGCAATTTGTGCAGTATCTGTTAATCCATCATTAACATCGGCATTCAACGCAAATTGATCGATTGCACCAAGACCAATGAAGGATATACGATTCTTCGCATTAAGGTCCACATTTACTTTGTATTGAAAATCATTATACGTCGGTAAGATTGGTAATTTTAATGCAGCAAATAGGAACTGTAAATAGGAACGGCGTGCTGAAAAAATGAAATTTGCTTTTTTTCCAAGCGGACCATCGAAGGTTAAGGCGGCATCGCTCGAACCTAATGCGAAATTCGTAATTAATCCATCTTCATTACCATCCTTTTGTTTGAAGGCCAGTACACTGCTCAACCCGTTGGCACGATTCGCAGGGAATGCTCCGGAATAAAAATCTACTTCATTAATAAAATTCACATTCAATAGACCTACTGGTCCGCCACTGGAGCCTTGCGTAGCGAAGTGGTTAATATTCGGTACTTCAATACCATCCAGATAAAATTTGTTTTCACCAGGTGAACCACCACGAATAATAATATCATTTCTAAAGGTTGCCCGAGAAGCCACCCCCGGAAGCGCAGCGATTACTTTACTTACATCCCTATTTGCTCCAGGAAGACGCTCTATTTCTGTAGCATTTAGTGTTTTTAGAGAGACGGGCGATTCTGTATTTCGTTGAAATTTAGGTCCTTTGACCACAACCTCCTCTGATTCTTTGCCAGAAACGAGTTCTTCAAGTGAGAAATCTAGGGTAATAGATCGAGCGTTTGTAACCGTAATTTCGTTTTGAAATGCGGGTTTGTACCCGGTCGCCGTCGCTCGAAAGGTATAAATTCCCGGAGGTAATTTGGTGAACTCAAAGGCACCTTCTGCATCGGAAATGGTACCCGTTGATAATTCGATAATCAATATTTTTACACCTTCTAGTGCTTGATTGTTCGTTAAATTAACAGTTTTTCCACGGACAATACCATTTTGGGATAGGACTAAAAATGGAACAAAAATCAATAAAATAAAAAGACCTCGCATGTTGTTGATGTTTAAACCAAAACATACGAGGCCTTAAAAAGTTCGTTACCTTTTTTATTCTTTTCCTAGCATATCATTTTTCAAGCTTTCTTGGGCAGGTGATGTACCTAACCAAATAGCGAAAAGTGCTTTTTTAAATTCTAGTCCAGGGATGGTACCTTTTAGGTCGCCATTTTTATAGATTCTCACGCCTTTAGTCGGAACATAATCAAAGTATATTTTATCTCCTTCTTTAAATTCTTCGCTCAGGCATGTCATGAATTTTTTCTGCTCGTCTTGCGTTGCTTTTCCAGCACTAGCATTCTTGAATCCTTCCGTTACTGCTGTTTTAAATTTATCACGAGTAACCATGGAAGAAACAAGCTTCAAATGAATTCCCATCTCTTCATCCGCTGTTATTATCTTACTTGCATCGGTAGATTTCTTTTTTAAATAGAGGGCAGCTACATACATGTCCATAAAATACTTTTCACGAACCCCTGCACCATTAATTACCACTGGCACTTCGTTGATGGTTGTTTCAGTGTAAAAAGCTACTCCGTGATAATCTTTCGTTTTTTTTGTTTGCGACCAACCTATCGATACTACGCTAAGTACAGTCATTAGTAAAGCTATTTTTTTCATGTTATTTATTTTTTTCGAAACTACTAAAATATTTTAGATATCACATTACGAACAATTTCCATGCCTGTTGATGTCATAACAGATTCTGGATGAAATTGCACACCAAACTGTTTTGTATCCTGATTTTCAATGGCCATAAGTACGTCCTCTTTGTCAATTGCCGTTATTAAAAGCGGATCAATATCTTTTATTGCCCAACTATGATAGAGACCTACCTCTATCAGATTCGGTAATTCACCAAACAAAAGCCCAGCTTTTTGTTTAAACACTGTTTGGGAAACCCCGTGACGAATGGAATTCAAATTATACAAGGTACCACCGAGGTCAATGCCTACGCCTTGCATACCAAGACATACCCCAAAGACAGGAATACGGCCTCTACAATAAGAAATGATCGCCATCATGGAACGTGTTTCTTGAGGCAAACCGGGTCCTGGCGAGAGGACTACACCCCGAAAATCATTCAAAAAACCCAGGTCATTGATGTCAACTTCAGCATCCGAAATCACCTGTACCTCGCAACCATAAGATTCAAAATAATGCACCAAATTAAAAACAAAGGAATCGTAAAAATCCACTACAAGTACACGCATTTTGTTCATTTGTTTTACTTTTACAAAGTTAGCTTCATAACGCATCAAACGCGCAATTTTATGAAACAATCCGTAAATATACCAAATGCTCCAGCTCCAATCGGACCCTATTCACCTGCAATAATTGCTGGAAATCAGTTATTTGTTAGCGGTCAAATACCGCTTGACCCGATAGAAGGGACCTTTAAAAACGAAACGATTGAAGAGGCAACACAGCAAGTAATGGAAAACTTAAAGAACCTTGTCTTAGCTGCGGGATTCACGATGAATGACGTGGTCAAGTGTACCATATTTTTAAAGGATTTAAATAATTTCTCCGTGGTTAATCAAGTCTATGCTTCCTATTTCACATCGTGTCCACCGGCGCGAGAAACCGTTGAAATCAGTCGGCTACCGATGGATGCCATTGTGGAAATTTCTTGCATTGCAATAAAAGCGTGAACGCTAAGCAGGACATAGCATTATCTGTAATAATAGTCAATTACAATGTTGCCTTCTTCTTGGAGCAAGCCTTGTTATCCGTATACAAATCAAAGGGGATTGAAAGCATTGAAGTCATTGTAGTTGATAACCGGAGTAGCGACGGATCAGTTGCCATGGTTCGGGAAAAATTCCCTCAAGTTACATTGATTGTTAATGAGGAGAACGTGGGGTTTTCAAAAGCCAACAACCAAGGTATTTTGCGATCCAATGGTGAATATGTTGTTTTATTAAATCCGGATACCGTTGTTGAAGAAATCACCTTTGAAAAAACAATTAAGGCCTTTAAATCAAACGAACGAATTGGGGGCATTGGTGTTCGAATGGTGGACGGAAAAGGTACGTTTTTACCAGAATCAAAACGTGGGTTACCCACACCGCTTGTAGCATTTTACAAAGTATTCGGGTTTGCCCGATTATTTCCAAAATCAGCACGGTTTGGACGATACCACCTCTCTTATTTAAGTGAGTTCGAATCACATGAAGTTGATGTGCTTAGTGGTGCATATATGGGATTAAGACGAAGTGTATTGGACCAAATCGGTTTACTAGACGAGGCATTTTTTATGTATGGAGAAGATATTGACTTATCCTATCGCATCCAAAAATCGGGGTATAAAAATCTATATTTGGCGGACACTACCATCATTCATTACAAAGGGGAGAGCACGAAGAAAAGTTCCGTCAATTATGTTTTCGTTTTTTACAGAGCAATGATCATTTTTGCACGTAAGCATTTCTCGCAGAATTATGCATTCATGTTTTCGCTGTTTATTCACCTAGGAATTTATTTAAGAGCATCCATAGCCGTTGGTAAACGCATATTGAGTTATATTTTACCGTTTCTATGGAATAGCGGCATTGGTATAATTGGGCTTTACGGGTTGGCCGCACTATGGAAAACTCATGAAATCTCATTTCCAGCTGTGGTGCGCTACGCAATGATTCCATCCTATTGGTTGATTTGGTCACTTACGAACCTGCTAGCCGGAACGTATGACCCACCGTTCAAGCCAATGAAACTACTTAAAGCCACAATCTTCGCAACGGTACTCATTCTAATCGCATATGCGCTTCTTCCAAAAGACTTACAGTTTTCGAGGTTGTTTATATTAATTGGGGCACTTTGGTTTTTAAGTTGGAACTTTTTTGATCGCTTAATTCGATTTATTTTATTCAAACAGTCCAGTGGATGGAACCCATCGAGTAAGAAGCGATTTTTAATTATCGGGGAAGCTTCAGAATTCAAACGCATTAAATTGCTATTACTTCAGCACATGAATGAGGTTGAATACATTCATGGAACATGGATAAATACGCCATATCCTGAAGCGCGCTACCATGTGAATGAGTTTGAGAATCGGACGAATCTTACGCTGTATGATGAATTAATTTTTAGCGCGAAAGATTTAAGTGCACATCAAATAATCCATTGGATGACCACTATAAAATCTACTCATTTGGATTTTAAAATTGCCCAACCGGATGCGGATTTCATCATTGGCAGTAATTCAATTGAAACAACTGGAGAAACATACAGAATTAACATTAATAAACTAAGTCGTCCTGAGAACTTACGTTCTAAGCGATTTTTAGACCTAACCTTCTCCCTTTTGTTACTCGCATCGCTACCTGTAACGATCTGGTTCTTTCATAACAAACTAGGGTTACTAAAAAACATAGGGAAGGTTTGTTTAGGTAAATTAACATGGGTAGGATTTATTGATACGAATGATGGCTTTAAAGACCCTCAATTACCGGCATTAACACCAGGCGTATTGAGTCCAAACCCAGCATCAGTGTATACAGACCGAAACATCCAAGACAAATTAAACATCTTGTATGCGCGAGATTACAGTGTGATTACCGATGTTAAAATCGTAATGACAGCCTTTAGAAAACTTGACCAACAAAGCTAAAAATACCCTCGAATTTTAATCGCTTTTTCATACCTTTGCACCACCTTATAAAAGAAATATGGCAGAAATTGAGATTCGTCTCCCTAAAATGGGTGAAAGTGTAACTGAAGCAACGATTACTAATTGGTTAAAGCAGGTTGGCGATTCCGTTGCGTTGGATGAACCACTGGTAGAAGTTGCAACCGACAAGGTTGACAATGAATTGCCATCAGAGGCAGCAGGAATTTTAATCAAACAATTGTTTCAAAAGGACGAGGTGGCTCAAGTTGGTGATGTAATTGCTATCTTGTCTACTGATGGAGCGGGTACCGCTGCACCAACTGAAAACACGCAAGTGGTTGAAAACAAACCCACAAGTACGCCTGAAATTGCTGCGGTAAATACACCAGTGGCTAGTGCCGTTCCAAGCACAACGATTAGTTCTTCTAATCGTTTTTATTCACCCTTGGTAAAGAGTATAGCTTCCCAAGAAGGTCTAAGCCAAGCTGAATTAGATGGTATTGTTGGTACGGGTTCAGAAGGGAGGGTAACAAAAAAAGATATTTTAGCTCATATTGCAGGACGCGGCAACCAAGCAGTTGAAGTTGAAACGCCTTCTGTTGCAGCACCTAAGCCGGTTGAACAAAAACCAGCACCTGTTCCGGTAGTAGCATCCGGATCGGATGAAATCATTGAAATGGATCGCATGCGAAAGCTTATTGCAGATCACATGGTGATGTCAAAGAGTGTTTCTCCGCATGTAACTTCCTTTGTTGAAGCGGATGTAACCAATATTGTAAATTGGAGAAACAAGGTTAAGAAGGAATTTTTCAATCGTGAGGGAGAGAACATTACCTTCACGCCTATTTTCATTGAAGCCGTAGTTCGAGCAATTCAAGATTTCCCGATGATCAATGTATCTGTCAGTGGTACAACAATCATTAAGAAAAAAGACATTAATGTGGGTATGGCAACTGCCCTACCGTCTGGTAATTTGATTGTACCCGTGATTAAAAATGCGGATCGATTAAACTTAGTTGGACTAACTAAATCTGTAAATGACTTAGCGAATAGTGCACGAAATAATAAATTGAAGCCCGAGGATATTCAAGGTGGAACATATACCATTACAAATGTTGGTACCTTCGGCAATGTGATGGGAACCCCGATTATAAATCAACCGCAAGTTGCAATCTTAGCCTTGGGAGCAATTCGAAAAGTTCCAGCAGTTATCGAAACGCCAGAAGGAGATTTTATTGGTATCCGTCATAAAATGTTTTTATCACACTCCTATGACCATCGGGTAGTAGACGGGGCATTAGGAGGACAATTTGTTCGTCGAGTAGCTGATTACTTGGAGCAATTTGATGTGTCTCGGAAATTTTAACTATCTTACCCTTACCTAATTACATCATATATGAAAAAGCTAAGTATCATTATAGCCCTTGTTAGTTTTCAATGTTTCGGTCAAATGAATGAAACAGAAGTAAAAGCAATGATAGCCGTTACGGAAGAACCTAAGTTAGTCGTAGAATGCTCACGGTTTCTTCAAGAGAATTTTTTCCATTTTGCAGATTTAGTGACGGATAAGCTATTGAGTGTAAATCCGAAAAACGGTAACTACAATTACCGAAAAGGATTTATTCTATTAGGGATGAATAAATCACCCGAATTAGCCCTAAAGCACCTTGAAATTGCGGCTGCAAAAACCGAAATCAATTATGACATCTACTCCCCCAAAGAGACCTCTGCTCCAATTGATGTTTATTATTATTTAGGCGTTTGCTACCACCGCATGGGCAATTTGGATAAAGCGCTTGAGTATTACAACAAATTCATGAATGAAACTCAAAAAGGGTCTACGCTAATACCCAATGCTACAAGAAGAATCGCACAAGTCGGCTCCGCTAAAGGCATAGGAACCCCTAATTCAAACGCTGTTTTACTAGACATCAATTCGCCGTTTAATGATGTTAGTCCATTAATTTCTGCTGAAGGTAAAAGTTTATCTTTTTCATCAACGCGCCCAAGAACTGATAATTCGTCTGCAGCCTATATGGAACCAATGTTTAATGTATTACCCGCAGACATTTATCAAACAACTAAAACTAAAGAAGGCAGTTGGAGTTCAACCCAATTATTCTCTATGAATGACAAGAAAACAGACGAAGTATTGTCCTTTCTTTCACAGAACGAACGTGCCTTATGTTATTCAAGTTGGAATGACCCAACGATTTATAGTTCATTATTTGAACAAGGCGCTTTTACAGCTCCCAAACAAATAAGCCTTTCCGTAGCAAATGGAAAAGAAAAAGTGGCTCCATACAACATGCAATTTGTAGTATCCACGGATGGTAACACGGGATTTTTCGTGTCCAACGCGCTAAGCGGGAAAGGTGGATGGGATTTATTTATGGTAGAGAAAAAAGGAGATCAATGGGGAGAAGCTACCAATCTTAGCATGTTGAATTCCGATGCGGATGAAATGGCTCCGTTTTTAAGTTTAGATGGTAAAACACTATATTTTTCATCTGATAATGCTCAAAGTATTGGTGGTTTTGACATTTTCAAAGCTACGCGTGACGTAAACGGAATGTGGTCTAAACCAACAAATCTTGGCTCTATAGTTAATTCATACTCAGATGAGGTTGGATTTAGTATGATTGCTGATGGCACCAAAGGCTACGTATCTTCAAATCGAATTGGAACATCAGGAATGTATGATATTTTCTCTATGGATATCACAGAAAACCCATCTGGTATTTCTGTGTTAGATGGTCGCATTGTAAACACGAAAGGAAATGCAATTCCAGAGCAATCCTATGTCACCCTACGTTGTCTAAATTGTACCAACACCATGGAAACAGTTATTACTCCTCGAATGAGGGATGGTGAGTTTGTTTCTGCGCTTGAACAGTGTAAAGAGTATGAATTAGCCTATTATTATGGTCCATTAACCAATAAACCGTACCGTAACCGATTCAAAACAACATGTCAAACAGGATTTGAATGGATTAACAAAAAGGTGCTAATCATCGATGAAGACCAAGTGATTGTACCATTCCCGACCTACGAAATCAAAGGTGTAGTTGTTGATATGGAAAGTGGTTCACCTATTGCCGATGCGCAGGTAAATCTTAGCATTGACGGTAAAACGACTGTTGTTACAAGCGGTGCTAACGGCGTATATCGAAGTGATGCCATTGCCTCGTATGAATTTGAATCACACCTTACAGGAGACCTGAACGCCAACGCGGACGGATACCTAAGTGCCTCATCAAAAATAAATACTGACCTGTTGGAAGACTCGGTGGTCACTGTCAATTTCAAATTAGAAGCCACTCAAAAAGGATTTATAGGTCCGTATATGGTAAATTATCAATTTGACCGGTACAACTTAACTGACTATTCCAAAAATAAACTGAAAGAAGTTATTAAAATCATGAACGACAATCCTTCTTTGGCTATTGAAGTGCGTTCACATACAGACAGCCGTGGACCTTCTGTGTACAATCAATGGTTATCTGACATGCGTGCAAAAACCGCAATGAATTATATTAAACAATTTGTAGTTAACCCAAGTCGAATTTCTGCGAAAGGTTATGGTGAATCCGAATTACTTAAACCGTGTGGTGATGGTGTGACGTGCTCTGATGCTGACCATTTAGCGAATCGACGAACCGAGTTCATCATCTTGAAATAGGAGTTCAATGCGGCTTAACTTAACGAAACCCCTGTGCTTCTTTGATTTAGAAACGACGGGAATACAACTCACCAAAGACCGCATTGTGCAGCTTGCCGCGGTTAAGTTATTTCCAGATGGACATCGCGAATCAAGAAACTACCTTGTTAATCCTGAAATCAACATCCCTGATGAGATTGCTGCAATTCATGGAATAAGCAATGAAATGGTTAAGGATGCACCAAAATTAGCAGACATCGCTGAAGAAATTATTGACTTCATGGGTGAATCGGATTTAGCAGGATATAATTCGAATAAATTTGACATTCCCTTTATGGTGGAAGAATTCTATCGGGTTGGTAATCCCTTTCCAATGGACGGTCGGAATTTCGTGGATGTTCAGAACATCTTCCATAAAATGGAACAACGTACCTTGGCTGCGGCCTACCAATTTTATTGCGGGAAACCCATGGAAAACGCTCACGATGCCTTGTACGATACGGAAGTAACATTGGATGTTTTTCTTGCTCAGCTATCTCGTTACGAGCAGCTTTCACCTGAAATACCAGCCCTCGCCGCATTTTCTAGCAACAGTCCATTAGGCGCTGTAGATTTTGCCGGAAGGTTGGCCAAGAATCAATCAGGTGAAATCATGTACAACTTTGGTAAGCACAAAGGGAAAACAGTTGAAGCGGTCATGAAAATAGAACCGGGGTATTACGGTTGGATGTTAGATGCAGATTTCCCGTTCCAAACCAAGGATTGCTTGCGCGCAGAGGTAAGTCGCCTAAAAGCCATTAAAGAATCGAATAAAGAAGCTGGTTTTCAAGATAAACTCAACCAATTGTCATCGAAATTCAATAAAAAATGAAAATCATTTGCATTGGACGTAACTATGCGGATCATGCCGCAGAAATGAAAGCAGAACTGCCAAGTGCTCCCGTATTCTTCATGAAACCCGATACCGCACTCTTAAAAGATGACGTCTTTTATTTTCCAGGATTCACAAA
>JBEIDV010000031.1:0-14100 GCA_040383285.1 Crocinitomicaceae bacterium
GTTAACATTAGCAACTACTGCAGTACCTTCAATAGACAATCCTTTTTCCCAACCAACTACTAAAGAGTTGAAACAAGAAGTAGCTGTATTTCTTCGTAAACGGAATGCTTTTTCAAATTTCTCACCTACAGGTAGCGTAATGCTTCCGTTTCCTTTAGGTCCAACGATGGTCATGTTAGAAAAAATCGGACGAGTTTTTGGTTGAGCCGTAGAACCTGTAGCGTCGTTGTCAGATTCAAAACAGTTAGAATCTCCAGCAGCATCTGATAAATCTTTATCGCGAATTGCTAAACCGAATTGGATTTTACCTCGGTATCCGAAGTCTGTATCGAAATCATCATCTAATCCTCTGTAGGCAATTAAATTTTTACAGTTAACTGTTCCGCCAAACCACTCGAATGAATCGTCTCCACAAAAAGATACTTGACAGTGGTTAACCGTTGTTCCTGAACCAACAGAACCAAACGTGATTCCGTTAATTTCTTTGTTTGGCTCTAATGGAATACCAGCGAATTCAACGCGTACGTATTGTAATACTCCGGAGTTGTCATTGTCAAAGTTACCTCCGTGTTGTGTATCAGTCGTTGGGGGAATCCCTTCAATATTTACCACTCCACCAGGCTGGTTATTTTTAGCTAAACCTAGGATCACCAAACCACCCCAGTCACCTTCATTTCGGTTACCAATGGCTTCATTCGAAGTAAAAACAATTGGATTTGCAGCAGTACCTGCGGCATTGATTTTTGCTCCTCGTGTGATAATTAAGGTCGCTTGAGTTAATTTGTCGCCGCGAATAATGGTTCCCGGTTGGATGGTTAACGTAGCATTGTTTTTCACATACACTTTATTCTGTAACAAAATAACGCCACTCCATGTAGTGTTTGTGGTAATGTCAGCTGAAACTGTAGTAACCGTAGCAGGATATACCGTGTTTTCAGGGTCAAAATTCGACCAGCCATTTGCCCAGTTTGTTGCAGGGGTACCATCAGTAACTGGGAAGGCTCCTTGATATGTGGTCGGAGTCCAGAACGCATCCTGTGCCGATGCGGTGAATAATGCGCTCACTAGAGCAATAGATAAATAGAACTTTTTCATCGTTTAATTTTTTTGACAAAGTTCCGATGTGTAAGCGCTTATTGTGTTACGACCAACTTAAATCGTGTTTATTAAATTGTTAAGCGAAGGTTTCGGTAACGCTATGAATGTTACGCTTAAAAATTATATTTCAAGGAAAGGGATACCGTTTGACCAAAGGTGATGTTCTGCCAAGCATTGTCACCAGCATCAAATTTTTGGTTTTTGTTTAGGTCTTGAAAGAACACCAATTCGTTTGCCAAGGCATCCTTAACATTCAAGCGCATTTCAAATTTATCTCCGAAATTACGCACCAACTGAAAGTCAAGTAGGTTTCTGCCGTTTTCCCATACACTTGGTTCTTGCTCGTTTCCAACAATATAAATGCGTTGTCCTACGCGGTTATATGCAGCACTAAAAGCCCATTTTTTATCTAGCGATTGGTAGTATATGCCGGCATTAATAATATACGGGGATTGTCCTTGCAATGGCCTTCCGTCTAGGTATTCATTTTGTCCGAACAGAGAGTCTCCAATATTAACACGAGAACGAATTAATGAAGCATTGATGTTCATCGATAATTGATCCCATACCTTGTGGTTTTCTTTTTTGCTTAAAAAACCCAGGTTGAATCGATATTCAATTTCACCTCCAAACGTGGTTACACCGGGTACATTCGTGTAATATAATTCTGGCGCTCCAGACGTTCCCGTTCGGTTTACTAATTCAATCGGGTTGGTAAAGTCTTTATAGAATCCTGAAATATTAAAGTTTTGACCATTTCCGATTAAATATTCATAACGCAAATCGTAGTTCATGATGGTAGCGCGTTGTAGGTTTGGGTCACCTGAAATAATATTATCAATCACAAAGTTATAAAAGGTAAATGGCGCTAATTCGCGGAATTCCGGACGTGAAACCGTTTTATAGCTACTTGCACGAATGTTCATGCGAGGAGTTAAGGATACGATAAGGTTTGCGGATGGAAGAAAATCAACTACGGTTGTTGTAATATTCGTGTCGTTATTTGATCCGAATTCAATGTAATTAAACGCTTGTCGGTAAGATTCCACCCGTAAGCCACCGTTCAAACGTATTTTTTGTTTCCAGTTCCCGTCTATTTGCACGTATCCTGCATTTAAGAATGAACTTGCTTGGTAACTGTCATCTACATTAGTTGCTTCATCTAATTTAAATCCACCACGACCGTTGGCCATAAGTCCAAGATGTTCATCATTAAATATGGAAGAAGGAGAAGCAAGCAATAAAGAGTCATAAAAATTCACGCCGCCTCCGTTGTATTTTGAAAAACCAAAGTTTCTAGCTTGAAAATCGCGGTCTCTATATTGATGCATTGCTCCAACTTTAAGATTAATATTGAATGAATCAAGCTGGAACCTTTTTTCAACATCATAAATGGCGCTATAGATGGATTCATTTGCATCTGACCAGAACATGTTTCCGGCAGCTGTTGGAATGGTTCCATTGTTCTGAATTACGGCAATGTATTGCTCATTCGGGTCATCTTCATTCAGGCTATATTTTCGGTGTATAACTCGACGTAATGCCGGAATAACTCTATCAACATTACTGTACCCAAGATTCCAATTGAACACTAATTTTTCATTATCATGTGTTCCGTACAATTGGCTCGAAAGGGCCTTGTTTTGTGTATACCAAAAGTTAGTGGCTTTTTCCCATTGTCGAGGGTCATTATCCATTTCTCTAACCCCATTTCGCACATTGATTTTATCTTCGGCGTTTACGCTGTACAAATTTTTGAATTGAATGTTGCTTTTAGGCGAAAAGGAATATTTAAGATTCAACATGCCCGTATTAAGTACATTCTGTGTGAATACAGAATCACGCAATTCCATACGTTGTACTACACCCGTAGCTGATTCTTCGAATTCACGACGCGTATTTAAAGAAAATGTTTGGTTGTTTTGGTAACTGTAGGCAGCCACATAACCCAAGCTTTGTTTGTTTTTAAACTCGAAGGTTTTTCCTAAACTATATTGAATGCTTGAATTTGGCATAGCAGAACGTTGTTCAGGTGCCCAATTGTAATTCATTTTTTGCGCCCATCGCGCGCGTTCATGAACATCTAAGGCTGCATATTCCGCAGATCCCGGTATACCTGTTGGAAGCAAGCGGTCTTTTCCACCAAAACCTAAAACATCCAACTTGCTATCTCCACTTCGGTAGAAATTTCTAAAGGTAGATATCGCATTATACCCAGCTGAAAGAGAAAGTGAGTTAATTGGCTTATCACTCGGTTCGATGGTAGTAATATTAATGATTCCACCAGCAAATTCTCCAGGCATTGAAGGAGATGCGGTTTTTACAACACTAATACTGCTGAGCACGTTGGATGGGAAAATATCAAAGGAGAACGCTTTTCGGTCTGATTCAGAACTCGGCAAACTTGCGCCATTCAAAAAGGCATAATTGTATCGGTCTGATAAGCCGCGAATGACAATGAACTTATTGTCTTGAATACTGGCTCCTGAGATCCGTTTCATTACATCCGACACTTTGGAATCATTATTCTTTTTAATGTCTTCGGCACTGATACCGTTTGAAACAACACCAAGGTTGTGCTGAACTCTGATAAGTTCTACCACACCATCTTTTTTTACTTTTCTCGTAACAACAACGGGCCCTTTAACTAGGTCTGCGGCTTCCATTGCGATATTAAGTTCTTTCACTTCATTTTCACCAATAGTAACATCGCTTAACACATATATGTTAAACGTAGAGGCCTTTATTTCAAGGGAGTATTTACCTTTTGGCACTCCGGCTAACTCGAAAACACCGTTCGCATCAGATAAACAACGCTTTTCGGATCCAACTAAGGTTATTTTTGCGTTTTCTACTGGATCGCCATTGCTTCCATCTTTTACAATACCCTTAACTGTGGATTGTGCGTATTGAGTGCTGTAAAACCCTAACAAAAACAATAAAACAATTGAAAAACGTACCATTCTTTGCAAATTTTATGCAAAGTTCGGCCTGTTATCTCACGTACGGATTAAGCCAATATTAAGTAAACATTAACATTATCAAGGTTATTCAAAAACAACCTTCATTTCAACCCTTCGATTTTTTGCTCTTCCTTCGGTTGTACTGTTGTCTGCAATCGGTTTGGTTTCACCAAAATAATTAATTATAAAACGCGTCGCATCGATCCCTTTTGATCCCAAATAGTTCTTGACTGCTTCTGCACGTTTCTTGGATAATATTAGATTTGAATTATCATCGCCAGCATTATCCGTATGACCAGCGATTTCGAGTTTCCACGTTGGTTTTTTGATTAAAACAGCAGCTAATTCATCCAAGGAGGTGAACGATCCCGCAAGAATTACGTCCTTCGCAACTTCGAATTCCAAATTATCAAATGCTGTTTTCAACACTTCGATTACTTCTTTCTCGATTACTGGGCATCCTTTATTACTTTTTGGTCCGGGCGTGTTCGGACAATCATCGTCTTTATCTAACAATCCATCTGAATCGGAATCTTTATAAGGACAACCGCCATTCTCCTTCGGTCCAGCTAATTGTGGACAGTCGTCATTTTTATCCAATAGACCATCACCGTCGCTATCAGGCCAAGGGCAACCGCGATTTTCCATCGGTCCTGCAATCAGTGGACACTCATCGATATAATCAAATAACCCATCCTTATCCGAGTCTGGACATCCTTTGTTTTCGATAGGACCAAAATTATCCGGACATAAATCTTCCAAGTCCGTAATGCTGTCATGGTCACGATCCGGACAACCCTTCATGTATAGTTCACCGGCAATCGTGGGACATTGATCTTTGGTGTCAATGATTTTATCTCCATCGGTATCTGGACAACCTTTAAATTCAGCTAAGCCTGCAAGGTCGGGACAGTCATCTAATTTATCTATTATTTTATCTCCATCTCGATCTGGACAACCGTTGAATTCTGCAAGTCCCGGTTCGTTGATGCACTCGTCTTTCAAATCTTGAATTCCATCCCCATCGGAATCAGGACATCCTTTAAAGGCCCAAATTCCAGGGGTATCTACACATTCATCCATCTTGTTTGAAACCTTGTCCTTATCATCATCCTTTACTTCACCATATAAAATTGGTAGACGCAACCCTGCAAAAAGTTCCAGTCCATTGACTTTTCCTCTGGCCAGTAAGGGGCGATAATCTGTCACACCCACGGTAAGTGGACCGAGACGTGTTGCAATTCCTGCTCTAAAACCGCTGTATTTATTATAGGATAAAGGGAGGTGAAGTCCAATGCCTGCAATATCAAAACTTGGCGTTACACTAAATTGGTTGGCAACTTTTACTTTAGAATCCGTTTTCTTTCCGATGAGGTTAATCATGGATGTAGCATTTACATAAAATCCTTTCCAAATGTGATAATCTACTTGAATGCTAAATGCGCTTGGTGTTCTCATGTAAAACGTAGACGAGGTATCTTGTTGGGCAATCCATTCTTGCCCTGGATTTTGAATTAATGAGTCAATGACTTGATCGAATTCTGCCAAATCGGTCGCCGATTGAAAAACGGTAAGATCAAATGGACTGGTTGAATTCACTGTAAAATTTCGACTAAGTCCTCCTTTTGTGAAGCGCATTCCCCCTAGGTCTAACAAAGAAGCGCCAACGCGCAGCTTGTATTTATTTTTATGGCGTGCCCAAATTCCGGTTTCGCCATCCATATCGTACTGATAGTTTTCATAATTTCCACGCCATTCATATACCGCACCAAGGTCTATTCCAAGACCCCAATTAGACGTCCTTTTTAAAAGGTCCATTGCATTGAGATCTCCAGAATTTATATAACTGTCAATATTTTCTGAATACCCGTAATTAAAGTCCCCCTTTAAAAGAAACGAAGTATCTGAATTTTTTAGGCTGTATTCAAAGTTGTTGGTGTAAAAATAGGCAGCAGTATTTCCACTTAGTAACTTAATCGACCCACCAACTTTAACAAAGTGTTCTTTTTTATCTAGGACGATCTGCCCATAGTTGAATCCATATTCATTCCAAGTTAAGTGATTGAGGTTGATTAATTCCTCATTCAATTTTTGGTTCCACAAAAGCGAGTAATCTAATCCGTTTTCAGCGAGTACCGCCAATTTAGGATCCATGTTGTCAATATTCGTAATGGAACGTACCCGTCCAAATAAGCCAACAGCGATGTTGGGATTGATGTGAAAATTGAGATTTAAGAGGTCGATTTGAGTATTTGAATATAAGCCAAGTACTTTCTTGCTGTTTGTTGAGTAATTCCGAACTATGAAGCGATCTTGGAATGTAGAATCCGGGTCATCCCAATTATTTGGAGTGGGTTGGGTAAAGGATTTTTTCCACCAATAACCGCCGTTGCCTTGGGCATCTCGCATCGCTTTCGCATCGAAATATCCGAAGTTCTGGTACGTATTATTGTTAACTCCGGCAATATTGAGATCAAATACAAACCTCCCATCTACAAAACTTGCAGGTTGCAATTGGGTTCCCATGCTGCCGGCGTAGTTACTTGTGGATACACCCAGGTATTGCTGTGAAAGAAAATAGCTTGAAAAAAGCACGCTTAAGGCCAGTGTAAGGTATTGTTTCATAGTGCAGGCCTGTTAAATTTAATAATTAAACTGTATTACAAAGTCGTTAAGGAAGGTTGTAATCGAGGATCCACGTGCCCCGAACGAGGTAAGCTGAATAGCGCGTTGTCCGGGCCGTTCTTCTTGATCCAATAGATTTCCCTGAAAATCCCAAAAGTATAGTTTATTTTCGAGGGCATCCCTAACTACGAAAAGAGATTGGGTAGTGGGTGATATAATGAGTTCAGAGATTTCCGAATGATCAATGGTTTTTTTCCATTTAACCTTACCTTGAACTACCAATACCATTGACTTCCCATCATGGAATAATTGGCCTATCTCTGTCCCAAGTACTATTTCTCCACTGTATTTCCAGTAGGAAGGCACTTGTATATTTATGACTTTTGAACCGATTAATTCTTGCATACCTGTGGGTCCACGTTGTATAAATCCACTACTCGTAAATGCAATGAAATCTGCAATATTTGCTTTATTGGATTGTCTTCTCCCATTGGAATAGTCTATACTGAGTATCTGTTTATCCGTCTTAATGCCCAGTGTTACTTTTCCTGATTTTTCAATAACATTCCATTCGGTAATGTTATCATTGATCATAAATCGTTTAAGAAGTTTACCAGAGCTTGTAGCGTAAAAATATATTCCTTCTTTGCCTTGAATACCGAATGCAGCTTGTTTATTTAGTGTGCATTGTTTCGGTGACCCTGAAAATGTGCCTCTGATTTCATATTGTAGCCTACCCATTTTATCAATTACCTCTAAATGATGGTCAAAGGGTAATAGAATAAACTCATTTTCAGCATGGATGGAGCTTAGTGCCTTCGGTTGATTTGAAAGACTTTCCTTTAGTGCTTTTCTCCATTTTAAACTTCCGTTTTTATAGCCAATCAATTCGTTTTCAACTTCCATAACCACATTACCCCTCCCGGATAACGCACAAAAAGATAAAACCGATAACCCAGGATTCATGGTGAAATAATTTTTGGTTTCCTCCAATTGACCACTTGATTTTTGTGTATTTAATGCCTCGATGTGAGTCTCTATAGTTCTTTTTTCGACCCAACTTATACTGCTTGAATTTGAATGGTTTAAGGTACGTTGAGAAACAGTTTTCGGCAATGGTGCTTGGAATAATTTAATCTGATCTAAGGATGTGTTTATAGATTTTCGCATTTCTAATTCAAGTAATACAGCATCAAGTGCGGATTCATCAGCAGTGAGAAATCCAAAACCATCCAAGCTATACGCGATTAACATTTTTGCTTTAATTACATCATCACCTTCAAGCGTTGAATTGAATTGATTACAAATAGGGAAATTCGCAAAGCGCCCCCGCTCTAGATTATTTTCCTTGATATGAAAAAAATCATTTAAATAGGCGGTGAGTTCGATGTCTTGATTCATATCAAAAATAAGTACAGGACTCTTGTCTACTTGAATTATGATGATTCCCGTTTTAACCAAATTAACAAGAGGACTTCTTTTAAAATCTGAATCCCGTTCCTTTAAAAACGACTTTTCGTAAAATTCGTAGGATTTGGTCTCTTTAGGTATTAAACTTCCGAACACAGAAATATCATCTATAAGTTTTGTTCGATGGGGTTTAAAATCAGCGCTTGTATAGCTGATCTTATAGTCAGCCTTAACATAAACATCACGCGTTTTATTTAAGGAATCAAGTAAATAAATAATACTATAGGTAGATTGTGGGTCTATGTGCCAAGGGGCAAATGATTTCTCTTCGTTCAATTTGAGATCGTAATAGTACAAGATGAGTTCATTCCCCTTAAACTTCCCTAAATATTTACCAAACTGAAACGTATTAGGCCCAGTGAGATCAAAGGAATAAATCCCACGAACGAAGGTTTTTTTCACACGTTTTATCGACCATTTTTCATGGGTTTGAAACACAATAATGTTTCGTTTCTTACTTAAAAAAACCGAAGAGAGGTCTTTAATTCTGGGTAGAACGGAAGTAAAAACATCAATATTTTTTTGGTTGCAATCTACTTCAAGGTTTTCGAGCTCAAAGTCATTCGGGTGATGAATAGCAATAATTAACTCATCTTCTGTTTTATTGAAAAATGATAAATAGGATTTTTCAGCTGATGAATCTACAAGGGAATAAACGGCAAAACTCGACCATCCAGCAAGTAATATCGCGAACACAATTAAAAGGACTTTTCTTAACATAGAGCAAATCTAAAGCTAAACATCAACCGAAAGCTAGGTGCTACAGAATCTAATGAACAATAGGCTGTTTATCCACATTAAATAGGTTGATTTGGTGCATTTCTCGAATAATCCCAAAGGTTTTGCGATGCATAGTACAAAATCCAAAATCTTTAATCGAATTTACATGAGCTTTGGTTGGGTATCCTTTGTTTACATTCCATCCATAAACCGGGTACTTTTCATGTGCATTTTCCATGAAGTTGTCCCGCGCGGTTTTAGCTAAGATGGATGCGGCCGCTATGGACTGATATAAACCATCGCCTTTTATAATGCACTCAGCTGAAATGTCATGATAGGGTTTGAATTTATTCCCGTCTATAAGAATATACTCAGGGCGAATAGGCAATCCATCAAGCGCTAAATGCATCCCCAAAATACTTGCATTTAAAATGTTGATTTCATCGATTTTGTTTTCATCCACATAAGCAATGTGGTAGGCGAGGGCCTCTGCTTTTATTATTTGAGCTAATGCTTCACGTTGCTTTTCATTAAGTCGTTTGGAATCATTCAACCCAGGGATCGGGTGTTGTAAAATTACGGCAGCCGCCACTACCGGTCCGGCTAAGCAACCCCGTCCTGCCTCATCACAACCGGCCTCGTGCACAAGACCTGATTTTGAAAAAAGCAACTCCTTATTTTTTAAACGTTCCATTTTTGCTAAATTCGCAATAAAATAATAAAGATGCGAAATTTATTCCTTGCGATTTTTGTGGCCTTTGGGTTCTTAGGCTTTGCTCAGCAAATCACCATATCCTCTAAATTAAATGCTTCTGAAATCACTAAAGAGGCTAAATCAGGTCATTTCCAATGGGTTTTTCCTGCATCAACAACGGCGGAGGCAATTCAAAATACGGCTAAGTATTATACCACTTCCTTTACCTATACCTATGATGCAACTACTCAAAAAGTGGATGTTTACCCAGTGGTAGATTCAGATGAAGTTAGACGCATCATGTTGCGCTTTCTTGGGGCAAATCAAGTAAACAAAATAATCGTAGGTGAGGAGTCATACGAGTTGTATTCGTATTACGAATCATTCATGAAAATTAAAGGTGAATAAGATGAAGGCAGTCAGTGTTGTGTTTTTACTTGGGTTATTAATTAGTTGCGCGAGCTTAAAGAATGAATATGGTATCGTTAAGGTGGATGAAACTGCTGCGATCACCGTGGCGGAATTAGTGGCTCGAATGGATAAATCCAAGGATCCACAAACCGTAACCATCAAGGCGCCTCTTTCTGCTGTTTGCCAAAATGCAGGGTGTTGGGTACAGGTTCCTAAGCCCGACGGCAAACCCCTTATGATACGATTTAAAAATCATTTTACTATACCACCTGCAACGCCATCGGGTACAGAATCATTTATTCATGGGGTGGCTTATTGGGATACGGTGTCGGTTAAAGCCTTAAGGCATTATGCTGAAGATGCAGGAAAGAGTATCGAAGAAATTAATAAAATTACTCAACCCGAATTTAAGTTGAATTTCGAAGGAGACGGAATTAAGTTGGTTTCCGGAAAAGATAAAAATAAATAATCCCGCCCGATATCGCGCCTGTGCACATACCCCACGCCCAATGTGAGGGGATAAGCCAAGCCATTAAGTTGATCGGAATAAGTAAGATCGCCAAGAGGTGAAACTTTCCTTGGTGCACCTTGTCATTTAAATTCATAAATACGATTCGGGATAATTAAATAATCTAAAGGAATATCTGTTTCTTCAGATGGTATAGCAGAGATCGGTTCAAAGAAATTTAGTCCAATTTTAATTACATCCGGTCGGCACAACGCTAAATATCGGTCATAAAATCCCTTTCCATATCCCAATCGATTTCCTCGAACATCTGCTTGCAATAAAGGTATAAATACCACGTCCAACTCAGTGGGTATAATGGGGCTAAGTTGAATACGAGGCTCCGGGATTTGGTAGGCGTTGAATTCCAAGGCATCTCCTAGGCTATAAGGAACTTGAACCATTGTCCCTTCTTGAAAGTTCGTCACTGGCACAAATAGTTGGTTATTACATTCAAGGTCTTTAATTATATACTCGGTAAGTACTTCATGCTGAGATTCCATGCTTAAAAAACAAGATATTCGCTTGTCAAGAAAACTAAAGTAAGTACTTACTTGTTTAGCAAGTTGTATTGAATAGTTTTCTATTTCTTCTACGCTAAGCACCTTCCGTTGGATTTTAGCCTCTTGTCTTAAGTTATGTTTTGATGTTGGGAGATTCAAGGGCGTGATTTTAATTAATACATTTGATGCATCAAACTATACAGATGAAGGCTAAATTTACTTACTTTTTGTGGATGCTCATTTTCCCTTTGAATTTCTTTGCCCAGCAAGAGGATACAGAAATCACAGATGAGCCCTTCGAGCCTAAAACCTTCTCTTCAACCCGAATCATCTGTGGGCATTCGGTGGAAACACTTCCGGCGCGTACCATGGAATTTAGAATCGAACACCGCTTTGGTGATATGTTTGGAACGAACGGTGGCGCACAGAATATGTTCGGTTTTGATAATTTAGCCGATATACGAATTGCCTTAGAGTATGGAGTAACCAAAGATTTAATGATTGGCATGGGGCGAGCTAAAGGCACCGCTACACCATATCGGTCTTTGCTTGATGGATTTGTTAAGTATCGAATTTTAAGACAAGGTAAAAAAAGTCCCCTATCACTTACGGGTGTTGCTGGGCTAACATTTACTTATATGACAGCGTCTACTGACATTTCTCAAGTAAGTCATTTCCCTAAAGTAAGTCACCGCTTTGCTTACTTCACCCAATTAAATGCGGCAAGGCACTTTGGTGATAGGCTTTCCGTGGCAGTCATGCCAACCTTCATACACAGCAACTATGTGGCAGCTAATGATCAAAACGATTTGTTTGCCTTGGGTGCTGCTGCACGAGTAAAATTAACCAGTCGATTTGCGTTGATTGCAGAATACTATCATACGTTTGCCTCCGAAGGTCTGAGACCAAATGACACGTACAAGCGAAGTATAGGGCTTGCATTGGAATGGTATACCTTTGGACATAATTTCACAATAAATCTTACGAATGCTCAAGGAATCGGTGAGACACAGTTTATTCCGTATACCACGTCAGATTGGCTAAAAGGTCAATTTCGGCTAGGTTTTTGCGTAGGCAGAAAATTTACATTTGAAAATGAATAATAACATAATTATGAAAAAAGCGCTCTTACCTATCTTCTATTTCAGTTTATTAATTGCATCAACATCAATGGCGCTTGCGCCAACAGGTGACTATGAGGTAACGGAAGGACATTCGATTGCCTTTAAAAGTGCTGACCCCTCCGGAAAGTTTACGGACATCAGTGGGGACGTGACCTATGCATCGGGTTCACCAACAGATGCCACATTTAATTTAAAAATTCCGGTGAATACCATAAGTACAGGGAACGGAATGATGAACAAAAAAGCCCTTACCAAGGAATGGTTCGAAGAAGAAACGTATCCTAACATAAAGTTCAAGTCTACCAGTGTTACAAAAGATGAGAACGGTGAGCTCCAAATTAAGGGTGACTTAACCATAAAAGGTACATCAAAAGAATATACCATACCTGCAAAAGTTTCGGGGAGTTCATCAAAATATACATTTAAGGGTACATTTTATGTGAATAGAATTGATTTCAAGGTCGGAAAGAAAAGTGAAACGGTACCTGATAAAATGAAGATTGTTTACGAATTACCAGTAAGTAAAAAGACAGACAAATGAGAAAGTTCATGTATCTCGGTTTATTAACTGCATCGATTTCCTCTGTAGTTATTGCTGCATACCTTTATTCAATGTACAGTTTTATACCAGAAGGTTCACCGGATCCGCTGGTAAGCCTGGATTCGCCCATGCGCAAAGAGTTAAGTTCTGTCAAACTAATTGGAATTTATATTTCTTTGTCATTAGTGGCTTCTTTATTACTCTGGGTATTTAATAAGTATGCAGGAAAGTGGGGGGTATTTGCATTGAATGCGCTGATAAGCGTTGCCTCGATTTTAGGATTCTATTTTGTACTTACCTATTTGCGTGATGGATGGGATGTGTTTCAAATTATTGGAACCCCCTTGTTTTACATTTGGCCCCTAATATGGATGGGCTGTCAACCTTTGTTTTTAATGGAAATAAAATCCAAATAAAATGGGACTAAAGTCTAGTACATGCATCGTTGCAATAAGTATTTATCTGTTTGTAGTTGTCTCCTGTACAAAAGATAAGGTGTCCTATGTAGCTCCACCAAATTGTCCGGATACCATATCATTTAATACACATATATTACCAATGATACAATCGAATTGCACGGGGTGTCATAATGCGGGTAACGGAACGGGATATACGTTAACAAATCATTCGAATATTAGTGCCTCGGCCGATGCGATTATTGGTTCTATGCATGCCAATGGATATCAATTGATGCCACAAGGAGGTCCAGCCTTGCCCGATTCTTTGATCCAAAAAGTAGAATGTTGGATTTACCAAGGAAAAAAAAATAACTAATTTAGTCAGTAATTAAAAATTTCGAAAAGATGCGTATTGTTTTGATTTTACCGGTAGCTGCATTATTAATGTCTGGCTTCGCTTATTTTTCAGTTGATTCATCTCAACATGGATTTCTTCGCTCACCCTTAAATGGCGGTGGTGCTTCTCCGGGAATGACGGGTGCCCCGAATGAAAGCAATTGTACGCAATGCCATTCAGGATCAGTTCAGAATGGTGCCACAGAGAATGTATTGACTGTATTAAGTGGTGCAACTCCTGTTAATAGCTATGTGCCAGGCCAGCAGTATACCGTTAACCTATTAATGTCATCTAATCCCACAAAGCGAGGATTTCAGTCTACTGCACTAACCGCAACAAACACCATGGCAGGTGGATTTACTGGGCAAGCGGGAAATACTTCTATTAGTGGAGGGACAAAAAAATACGCAAATCATACGTCCGGAAGCAATACAAGTGTTAGCGCGCCATCATGGACATGGACCTGGACAGCTCCTGCAGCCGGGGCAGGCCCGGTTACTTTTTATGTTGCGACCAATAAAACAAATAACAACGGCAACGATAATGGAGATATGATTTATTTATCTCAGCATGTTATACAGGAAGAGTCGAATAATGGGGTATTCGAAGGAGCGGAGCAGGCACTGCAACTTATTAAAATAACAGATGAAA
>JBEIDV010000032.1:0-13987 GCA_040383285.1 Crocinitomicaceae bacterium
GACCGAACGTATTATTACGAAATTTTGCCTTCAAACCAATTAGAATTAGGCCTATGGTTAGAAAGTGAGCGTATGTTGCATGCCAAAGTGGAAAACGTAGGTATCGAAACACAACGAAGTGTTGTTAAAGAAGAAAAGCGGCAGCGGGTAGACAACCAACCGTATGCGAGTTTTATTTCTGAAATGTTCAAACGTGCCTTCCCAAGTCACCCGTATCGCTGGGTTCCAATCGGTTCTATGGAGCACTTAGATGCCGCAGTTGAAGCCGATTACGTGCAGTTTTATCAAGATTTTTATGTACCAAACAATGCTACGATATCCATTGCCGGAGATATTCCAATTGAAAAAACCAAACTATGGATTGAGCAGTATTTCGGTTCCATCCCTAGCGGTCAAGCCATTAACTTATACCGTGATGTACTTAGCCTGAGTTCAGAAAAATTTGTTGCGAAATATGGCATTGACAAAAGTAAGTTTGATGCAAAGGAGATTAATAAGACAAAAGATAAGGCAGCGATTGCTATATTAAACAAACTTAAAGCTACGCCAATCGTGGTGCGAAGAACCCAAAAAGACAAGGAGCCAATTCGTGGAATTATCACAGACACCATCTACGACAACATCCAATTGCCTGCTATTTTTATGGGATACAAAATTCCAGACCAAAAGAATGCTGACAGCTACGCCTTAGAATTCATGAATGAAATCTTATCGGGATCTAACAGTTCACGCATTAATAAAAACCTCATCGAAAAGAAACAAATGGCAACCTATGCGAGTTCGTTTAATTACGGATTAGAGGATGGCGGAATGAATATCTTCTTAGCCTTAGCGAAAGAAGGAATTTCGTTGACAGATATTCAAGCTGCTTTTGACATAGAAATACGAACCATGAAAGATCAGTTGATTTCAGATGAAGAATATCAATCCGTGTTGAATAAATTCGAAAAACAAGTGGTTGAATCTACCTCATCGGTAGCCGGAATCGCAGAAAGCCTTGCAGATAACTACGTATACTACGGGACGGCAGCACGTACAAATCAAATGCTTGAAATGTATCGCAAGGTTACAAAAGAAGACATTCAACGCGTGGCGAACACCTATCTTACAGATAATGCACGCGTCATTTTATATTACTTACCAACTGAAAAATAATCATGAAATATACCTTATCACTCCTCGTAGCCTTAGCGTTCAGTAGCATATACGCTCAACTTGACCGTTCAATCATGCCGAAAGCGGCTACCCCTACTCCGATTCAACTTAAAGAATCAGCCGTATGGACCACAAAAAATGGAATGGTTGTCATTCTATCAGAAGACCACAAATTACCTAAAGTATCGTTTGATTTGACCCTTGGATACAATCCAGGATTAGAAGGAAGCAAAGCAGGTTTGAATGAATTGACAGGTTCGTTAATCATGTCTGGCACACAAAATAGGTCAAAAGATCAATTGGATAAAGAAATCGATTTTATTGGTGCAACCTTAAATGCCAGTGCAACCAACGTTTATCTTTCAACCTTAACAAAACACCTGGATAAAGGAATGGGATTAATGGCGGACATCACCTTGAATGCATCTTTTCCTGAATCCGAATATACACGCATTGTTGATCAGTTTAAATCGGGATTGGTTTCGTTAAAATCCGAAGGACAAGGCATGGCAAATAATGCTACAGTTAAAGTAAATTTCCCGAATCACGTGTACGGCGAGGTTATGACCTTTAAAACGCTTGAAGCAATTAGCCTAGACGATGTTAAAGGGTATTACAAGCAACACTTTACACCACAAGGTGCCTATTTGGTGATTGTTGGAGACATTACTCGAGCAGAAGCTGACGCGTACATCGAAAAATACTTTGGTTCATGGAAGGGAATTACACCATCTCAAACACAATTTAAAGACCCCGTAAAATCGGATGGGAATCAGGTGTATTTTGTAAATAAACCAGGCGCGGTTCAATCGGTAATCCAAGTTACGTTTCCAATCCCGATGCGCATGGGTAATCCAGATAATTTAAAAATGACCGTCCTTAATGATGTATTTGGTGGAGGTGGATTCGGAACACGACTCATGCAGAATTTACGTGAAGACAAAGCATTTACCTACGGATGCTATTCAGGCTTGAATGTTCAAAACAACGGCGGTTGGGTATCCGTTAGCGGTAACTTCCGAAATGATGTAACAGACTCTGCGATTACTGAAATCGTAAATGAATTAAATCGCTTATTGGCAGACGACATCAAAGCCGATGAACTTGAACTGACTAAAGCAACTAAAAACGGAAGCTTTGCACGTTCCTTGGAGCGTCCACAAACGATTGCACGTTTTGCGTACAACATTCAACGCTATGGGCTACCTGCAGATTATTACAAAACGTATTTGCAACAGTTAGACGCGATCACTCCGGCTGATCTTAAAGCGGTTGCTTCTAAATACATCAAAGCCAACAACTACAATATCATTGTCGTAGGTAATGAAGCGGTATTGGAAAAAATTAAGCGCTTTGATTCCGATGGTCAGGTTACCAAACTTGATGAATTTGGTGATGTAAAATCAGACAAAATCGCATCTGACCTAACAATCAATGAATTACTTACTAAGGTAAGCTTAAGTTTAACACAAGCTTCTTCGTTAAAAGCAGCAACGAAAACGGTAAGTAAAATTAAATCTATGGTACAGAAATCAACCTTGAAATCAGATAAGATTCCGGGTGCATTGAGCAGTACTTCATACTATACAAATAAAGGAATTCAGGCTGATAAAATGGAGTTCAATGGTATGATTGCACAGAAGCAATATTTTGATGGAAAAGCAGGATATACCTTCAATATGCAAACAGGTAAAAAAGAGATGTCTTCCGAAGAACTTTCGATTGCGTCCATGGAGCAAGGGGTGATTCCAGAAATGAATTGGATGAATTCCACCTCAGCCTTTAAACCGGAAGTTGTTGGGATAGAATCTGAAAATGGTACACCATTCTACGTAGTTAAAATCGCATTTGGAGCTAGCGGTGAGGTGTATCACTACTACGATAAGTCAACGTACCTTAAAGCAAAAACGGTTAAGGTAATGAATCAGGAAGGCGAGTCTTCTACTACGGTTATTGAATATTCAGATTATAAATCCGTAAACGGGGTATTAATGCCACATAAAACGATATTGAATGCTGGACCAATCACCTTCAATATTACGGTTGAAACTACAGAAATCAATGGTGCTGTTGATTTGAAAGATTTCGAATAAGAAGGAAATGAAAACAGGCTTACTACTCGGTTCTTTACTTGTCTCATTCCTTGCGAATAGTCAACTGTTATATGAAATAAAGAGTAAAAATGGTCAACATACCTCGTATCTTTTTGGTACCATTCATTTGATGCCTAAAGACCAGTTCAACATCGACTCTACCTTAACTGCTGCCTTTAATTCGTCTAGCATGATTGCCATGGAAGTAGATTTAAACATGGACCTTGCTCAGAAAATTGAGGTAGCTAAAGAGACCATACTTCCTGAGGGTAAAACCTTGCGCGACATCTGTACCGAGGCGCAATACCAGTTGATTTACACCTATGCTGTGGATTCCAATGGCATGAGTAAGAAGAAGTTTAAGCGGTATAGTCGCTTGAAGCCATTTTTCTTCTCGAGTGTTATGCTTCAAGAATCCTTAGAAAACACAAAATCCTATGAACTAGAATTTGGTGAAATGGCGAAGAAGGGAAGTAAAAAAACGATGGGACTAGAATCCATTCAAGTGCAAATGCAAACCATCAATACGGTTTCTTTGGAAGACCAGGTGCGGATGCTCCTTGATGGGATGAAAGAAACGCAAAGCTATGATGCGATGTTAGCAAACTACTTAAGCGAATCCATAGATGCACTTTACGTCGATATTATTACTGAATCTGAAGGGTTTCCGGATTTCGTAGAGAATTTCCTAAACAAACGAAATACCCAATGGATACCGGTCATTACGGATCAAATTGAGCGCGAAAATACCTTCATTGCTGTCGGTGCTGGACATCTCCCTGGACCAAATGGAGTGCTGGAACTTTTACGTGCCAAAGGATATAGTCTCACTCCGATTCGCAGAAACTAATGAAGACCATCGTATTTTGTTGCTTTTGTTTCCTTGCATCCGTTTTCTTTGGCCAAAACGTACTGATATCCTCGGGAAACTACTTCGAAGGAGAGCCGTCAATTGCAATCAACCCAAGCAATCCGCAACACCTTGTGGCGGCATGGATGGGCTTTCAGTTTGGACAAAAAATAGTCATTAAATCCGCCTACTCCACCAACGGCGGTACGACCTGGAGTGCACCGATTTTTCAAGCACATCTCGCCCCTGGAAATTCATCCGCAGATGTAAGCCTAGGCTTTGATCATTTAGGAAATGTCTTTATGTGCTATATTGATTATGACAATGTAGGATTTACTCAAGGCCAAGTCGTGCTTAGAAAATCTACGGATGGCGGCATCACGTGGGGAACTGCGGTTGAAGTAATCAACATATCGGATTGTCCGAATAAACTGTGTATTGATCGGCCGTGGATGGTAGTAGACCAATCCGGGAATGCACCGCTCGCACCGATTTATGTAACCACCATGAATGCAGACCAACCGGCACTCATTACTCCTCCGTATAATCCGTATGTAAGTGTGAGCATCGACGGAGGTCAAAGTTTTATGAATCCGCGCGTGATGGATACCTTAAATTATTTGGCAGGAACAAGCATTACGCAACCCATGCCCACCCCAGCCATCGATGGCACCGGAACATTCTATGCCGTTTATCCATCCTATGTAGTTTCTCAATCCGTTTATCCGCGGCAAGTTTTAGCGAGTTCAACCAATCTTGGGACAACAATAACTCACGAAATAGTTTATCAAGGACTAAATGTGGGCGTGAGTAATAGCTTGTTTAAACGCGCAGGCAAACTCATTGCGGACCAAGCGCACGCAGGTCATCTCGCCTATTGTTTTTTAAGTGAGCAGAACGATCAATCCGATGTGTATTTAATGGAATCCAGTGATGGAGGAAATACCTGGGGAACCATGCAAAAAGTTAACCAAGACCCCATCGGAAATAACCGCGTACAAGACTTACTTTGGGGAGATTTTAACGAATCAGGGGATTTAGTGATTACGTGGCGGGACCGCCGAAATGCACCCAGCGACGGGTATGAACAAGCGAGTGAAATTTATGCAGCAACCAAACCCTTTGGGGCCTTAACTGTTGGACCAGATTATCCAATTTCAAGTCAAGCCGCAGCGCACGACACCATCCTAGAAGGAAGCGGAAACGACTTCATGAGTGTAGTATATGCAGGAGATACTTGCTATGCCGTTTGGGGCGATGTTCGGTCAGGAACCCTAAAAATTTATTTAAATAAATGGAATGCTGTAACTCAACAAAATAGCATTTCGGTCATTTCAGAAGAATATGGATTGCTCACCTATCCAAATCCTACCTCGGATTTCTTGTATTTCAAGCACGAATTTTCGGCTCCAATTGAACTGCGAATTATCAATGCACAGGGGGCTGAAGTATATCATGAGTTGAATTTTACTGAAAATTTCATCGATGTTTCTGCCTATTCTGGCACCTTCTTTATCGAAGTATATGACCAAGGAAAAACCATCCGAGGCCACTTTATCAGGAATTAATATAAAAATTATCAACAACGCGAATTATCCACCGCGTTTTAACATAGAATCCGTTACATTTGTGGTATGAGCGAGTTTGTTGTTTCAGCAAGGAAATATCGTCCACAAACCTTTGAAACGGTTGTAGGACAAGGGTCTATTACAGGCACCTTGCGCAACGCCATTTTAACCGGTCATTTAGCTCAAGCTTTTTTGTTTTGTGGATCACGGGGTGTTGGTAAAACGACCACCGCGCGAATCCTAGCCAAAACCATTAATTGTTTCAACCGAACCCCGCAACTTGAAGCCTGTGATGTATGCGACTCCTGCATTTCATTTAATTCTGGGAATTCGCTGAACATCTATGAATTGGATGCGGCTTCGAACAACTCGGTGGATGACATTCGAGGATTAATTGACCAAGTACGCATTGCGCCACAACTTGGAAATTACAAAGTGTACATCATTGATGAGGTTCATATGCTTACAGCAAATGCCTTTAATGCCTTTCTTAAAACGCTAGAAGAACCGCCTGCACACGCGATTTTTATTTTGGCAACCACCGAGAAACACAAGATTATTCCCACGATTCTATCCAGGTGTCAAATCTTTGATTTTAGTCGAATTAGTGTGAAGGACATTGCAGCGCATTTGGTCAATATCGCAGAAAAAGAGCAAGTTTCGGCAGAGCCTGAAGCCTTACATCTCATTGCGACCAAAGCCGATGGTGCCTTACGTGATGCCTTATCCATATTTGATCAATTGGTTACCTTTAGCAATGGCAACATCACCTATCAAACGGTGTTAACTAATCTGCATGTATTAGATTACGACTATTATTTTAAGATCGTTGATTATCTAAAGAAAGAAGACATTGCGGGTTCTATATTGATTTTAAATGACATTATAGAGAAAGGATTTGATGGGCACCAGTTCATTATTGGCTTAGCCGACCATTTTCGTAACCTGTTAATGGCCCAAGATGTTCGAACCTTACCGCTGTTGGAATTAACCGATCCAATTAAAGATCGTTTTAAAGAACAAGCTACTGCGTGGGAGAAAATTCAATTAACGAGGGCATTATATACCTTAAGCAAAGCGGATGTTGCATACAAAAGCTCTAAGAACCAACGGCTGTTGGTGGAAGTCACCCTCATGGAGTTAGGTTCTTTACAACAAGAGGCTGAAAAAAAAAATTAGTAACGGATCCAATTAGCATTCTCCCCTTTGCTAACCAATCCTTGCGTCCTCAACAGAGCCAAGAAAAACAGGCCAAACCTTCCTTATCCTTACCCAAGGTTGAGCTCGAAAAAAAGCCTAATACCCTCGAAAAACCCACTGGAAGTTTATCGGAAAGCACATTAAGTATTAAGGCTCAACTGGAAAAACACCGAATGAAACAGGTGGTACCCGAAGAAGATTTGCCCCGAAATCAATTTAGCACCGATGCCCTGATTTCATGCACACGTAAGTATGCCCACATCTTAAAAGGACTCGGAAAAGAAACCTTTTATCATGCCTTAATTAAACGGGATCCACAGCTCCATGATGAAACCATCACGCTCATTGTAGACAATGAAGTTCAAGTAGCCTATATAACGCCGATTCTTCAAGAATTTGTAGAATATTTAAAAGCTGAATTGAAGAATGCGTTTATTGAAGTTAAGTTGCTGGTAACGGAGCAAATTGAATCAGAACAAAAGCCCGTAACCGGAAAAGATAAATATCAAGCTTTGGCGCGTAAAAACCCCAATATCCATACCCTGAAAAATCGGTTTAATCTAGACATTGAATTTTGATATGGAATTGGTTTACCATGATTTATCGCGCATCGACGAAGTAAAGGCTTTTATTCAAGCGTGGGAAGATGGTTCCGATTACATTTATTGCGCAACATCGGGCTCTACGGGTGTGCCAAAACGCATTCAGTTATCTAAAAAACAAATAGAACATTCCGCAACACGAACCATCCAATTCTTCGGATTACGTCAAGGCATGAAAGCTGGCTTAGCCCTCTCTATGGAAAGTATCGCCGGAAAATTAATGGTGGTGAGGTCAATCCTTGCTCGGATGGAATTACACGTGTTACCGGTAAAAAAGAACCCCCTAGAATGTGTTGAAATTCCGTTAGATTTTATTGCTCTTGTACCATCACAAGCCATCGAATTCATAGGAAATTCCTTGGGAAGACAAGAAAATGCCACCGTATTAATTGGTGGTGCACCGCTATCAAGCGGCCAACATCAAGCAATTCAGACGTATTGGAAAAATGCCTTTCAAAGCTATGGAATGACGGAAACGGCTTCCCATGTTGCCTTACGAAAAATTACCTCCATAGAAGATGCACCGTATGAAGCACTTGACGGGATAACGTTTAGCGAACAACATGCTCAATTAATCATACATTGTAGAGACTTTGTTCATGGTGAGATATACACAACCGATTGCGTGGACTTACTTTCCCCCACAACCTTTAGGTATCTTGGGAGGGTGGATCATGTGATAAATTCCGCGGGCAACAAAGTTCATCCAGAAGCATTAGAATTCAAATTAAAACAACACATCGCTGGAGAATTTATGATTGTCCCCTTTGAGGATGCGCTGTATGGACAAGGCATAGGCTTGTTGATGATTGACGAAAAAAATCCGCTGACTCTTACCGGATTTAAAACCATTCAAGGAATTAAATCCTATGAAATTCCTAGAAAATACATGATCGTAGATGAGATTTATCGAAATGCTAACGATAAAATCGACCGTAACGCGATGTTGGATATAGCAAAAAATCATGTCTGGACATCAATATTATAGCATATTAGGCTTAAATACCTCGGCAACAGACGCAGAAGTAAAACGTCGGTTTCGGGAATTAGCCAAGCAATACCATCCGGACCGAAATCCCGATGAAGATGCTACGGCCAAATTTCAACGTTTATTGGAAGCATATGAGCGAATCATCAAAAAAGATTTTGATTCGAATACAGGTTTCGCAAGTACGGCTAGGCAAGGAAATCGTGGAACCCATGAAGCACAACATCGAGAATTTCATCGCAAAGCGTGGGAACGATACGAGCACATGCGTAAAGAACAAGAAGCCTATTCAAAGGAAGTGTTTATAGCATTCACGAGTGGATATCGCATGCGAATAAAGCGGATTATTGGAATATGTTGCCTAGTGCTTCTTGCGGTATTAATTGCAGACGAAACCTTGCCGTTAAAACCAATTAACGACCGAGTGGTAAGTTATAATTCAACAAGCTACCAAAGTTTTACCGATGGCTATGTAAATGAAGTAAGCACACGTTATGGACATCATTTTTTCTTGGCTAATTACACCCCTACCCTGTTTAACGAGCAAGCGCAGATAACCTATTATCAAACCGCTATTTCACGTTCCGATGTGTATGTTATCCATAATGAAAAATCGATCGAGGTGCATTTCACCTATTATTGGGCTCGATGGTTTTTGTATCTTTTAGTTCTTTTAGGAATAATAATCCCGTTTTATAAAAAAGATACCTTACTACTCTATCTGTCCACGTACATGAGTTTATATGTTATTTCAGCAGTAGTACTCTCCTATCTACTGCTCAATTATCGATTACTTTCAATAATCACCTTAGGGAATTGGCCATGACAAAAAAAGAAAAAGCACAGTATATACGCGCCGAATTGGAACGACTCTATCCAGAAACTCCTGTGCCCTTGGATCATTCAGACCCCTATACCTTGCTAATTGCCGTATTGCTATCCGCACAATGCACGGATGAACGCGTCAACAAAATCACCCCGCTGTTATTCGCAAAAGCAAAAACACCGCAGGCAATGGTATTGTTATCGGTAGAAGAAATTAAAGAAATCATCAGGCCGTGTGGCTTATCTCCCGCAAAATCGAAGGCCATTCATCGCTTATCCGAATTATTATTGGAGCATCATATGGGGGAAGTTCCTAATTCGTTTGAGGCCCTTGAAGCACTACCCGGAGTTGGTCATAAAACAGCTTCTGTCGTTATGGCGCAAGCATTTGGAGTTCCCGCGTTTCCGGTAGATACACACATACACAGGTTACTTACGCGATGGGGAATAACTTCTGGAAAGAGTGTGATTCAAACGGAACGGGATGCTAAAAAGTTATTTCCAAAAGAATCGTGGAACACATTACATCTGCAGATTATTTTCTACGGACGGGCCTATAGTCCTGCCAGAAACCCTAAAAAATCACTGGATTATATAACGGAACACATCGGTACCACGGCAGCTAAAAACGCCTTAAAATAGTTATAAACAACGCATAGAAAAATCGGTGCTTTTTAGTACATTTGATGACTGGTTAACCTCAGTACATTTCACTCAATATATTTTATCATGGAACCACAGGATACATCGCGTAAGCCGAGTACACGCGCAAAAGTTGCGACCGCTTTCACCAATGAAATGGGCCGTATACCACCGCAAGCTGTAGAGTTGGAACAGGTTGTGTTAGGAGCCATGATGTTAGAGCGAAATGCCGTTAACGACACCATTGACATCTTAAATGAGCAAAGTTTTTACGATCCAAAACACCAATACATTTTCAAGGCGATTCGCGACTTATTTGCATCGACTAATCCTGTCGATTTAGTAACGGTTACCGAACGTTTGGCAAAAAATGGGGAATTGACTGCGGCTGGAGGTGTGGGCTATGTTTCTCAATTAACAAACCGAGTTGCTTCATCCGCGCACATTCAATACCACGCGCGGATCATCGCTGAAAAGTTCATTAAGAGGGAATTAATTCGGGTGAGCACAGATATTCTTAAGGATGCCTTCGATGACACCGTTGATGTATTTGACCTATTGAATAAGGCAGAGACCGGTCTTTTTCAAATTGGAGAGAACAACATGACCAAACAGGTTAATGCGATGTCGAGTGTTGTAAAAGATGCGATTGAGGAAATCGAGAAGGCCAGAGCTACCGGAGATGGAGTTTCTGGGATTCCTTCCGGATTCCTTGAATTAGATAAAATCACCTCGGGTTGGCAGCGTTCGGATATGATTGTAGTGGCTGCACGTCCAGGTATGGGGAAAACCGCATTTGTACTTTCTGCAGCTAGAAATACAGCCGTTGAACATGGGATGGGGGTTGCCATTTTCTCCTTGGAAATGTCTTCCGTACAATTAGTAAAACGTCTTATTGCCGGTGAAGCCAAAATTGACTCTGAAAAATTACGAAAAGGTGATTTAGCAGACCATGAATTTCACCAATTACATGCCCGAATTCCGAAATTAACTACGGCACCGATTTTCATTGACGATACACCGGGCTTAAGTATTTTTGATTTTCGTGCAAAATGTCGTCGACTGAAAGCGCAATACAACATTGAATTAGTAATTATCGATTACTTGCAGTTAATGTCAGCCAAAGACGGAAGAAATAACGGAAACCGTGAACAAGAAATTTCCACAATCTCGAGATCCATCAAGGAAATCGCGAAGGAATTGAATATACCAATTATCGCCTTGGCCCAGTTAAGTCGTTCCGTTGAACAACGTGCTGGCGACAAAAAACCCATGTTATCCGATTTACGGGAATCAGGTGCCATTGAGCAAGATGCGGATATTGTGTCCTTCCTTTATCGTCCGGAATATTACAAAATCTACAAGGATGACCATGGAAATTCAACCCAAGACATGGCTGAATTTATCATCGCAAAACACAGAAATGGTAAAACGGATACCGTACGCATGCGCTTCGAAGCTAAATATGCGCGGTTTGAAAACATGAATGATGCCTCTTCCCTGGGTGATTTTGGAGAAAGTAACTCCGCAGCACTTTCGAGTTTCAATCAAGATTCGAACACGATTACGATACAGAGTAAGATGAATCAATCGGATAAAGATTTTAATTTTGACGGAGACCAAACAGTTCCATTCTAATGATTAAAAAAGCAAGCTTTTTTCTTTTGTTCATTGCGTTCAGCCTACAGCTAGGGGCTACCCAGTTGTTGGTACCAATGGATAACAGTCAAAGCAATCACTTAAAAGCCTACGGAATTGCATACTGGTGTTTGGATAATGGCGTAGTAATTGAATGGCTGCTAAACTATAAAGGCGGCGCCTTTTTGATGCCGCACCTTCAAGAAATTGAGCGAGAATTAAAAATTCGCGGGGTGAAATATCAGGTACTTACGGACGGACAAGTGAGTTCGGTAAAAACAGAAATCGCCAATCCCGAAGTAAACATGGAGGTGATTCAGCTGGAAAAAGCCCCAAAAATCGCGGTTTACACCCCCCCAAACAAGCAACCATGGGATGACGCAGTAACGATGGTACTTGAATATGCCGAGATTAAATACGATAAGATTTATGATTCTGCCATCGTAATGGGGCTCTTGCCTAAATATGACTGGTTGCACCTTCATCACGAGGATTTTACCGGACAATACGGTAAATTCTACAGTTCAGCTTCATTTCAACCCTGGTATAAGGAACAGGTTAAGGTGGCTGAATCCAATGCACGCATGCTAGGTTTCAAGAAGGTTTCACAACTGAAATTAGCGGTAGCTCAGAACATTAAGAATTTCATCATGGGTGGTGGATTTCTATTTACCATGTGCAGTGGTACAGACAGCTACGACATCGCGCTAAGTGCCAATGGCGTAGATATTTGTGAGAATATTTACGACGGTGATGCCGCAGATCCCAACGCACAAAACAAACTAGACTTTACCAAATCCCTAGCATTTCAAAACTTCACCCTAAATCGTGATCCGTATTTTTATGAGTATTCCAATCTGGACGCCTCCAATTTACGTAATAATGCTACGATTCGAGAACAAGAAGATTACTTCACCTTGTTCGAGTATTCCGCGAAATGGGATGTTGTTCCAACCATGCTAACCCAGTGTCATACCTCAACGATAAAAGGTTTTATGGGACAATCCACCGATTTTCACAAGGAATTTGTCAAGCCTAACGTGCTGATTATGGGCGAAACAAAATCCATTGGCACCGCACGTTACTTGCATGGAGAATACGGTCAAGGCATGTGGACATTCTATGGCGGACATGATCCAGAGGATTATCAGCACTTTGTAGGAGATCCACCCACTGATTTAAATCTTCACCCAAATTCTCCGGGCTATCGATTGATTCTCAATAATATATTATTTCCAGCAGCGAAGAAGAAAAAAAGAAAAACGTGATAAATCGTTATCACTGATGTTAATGTCCTTTTTTTTTAATAAACTTGCATTCGAATTCTCTCTCACGCATTATTCGCGTTTTTTTCACACATCACAACCTTTATGGACATTAAAGAATTATCAGGGAAAAGTTTAAATGATTTACGCGTAATTGCAGAAACATTTGGCGTACCAAACGCTCAAACCTTAAAAAAAGCAGAATTAATTAGCGCATTAACGGGTGAGCCAGCAAATACTCCTACGCCAACTGCTCCTGAGGAAACGGCACCGGTTGAACGCAGCAAAACTCGTCCACGTAAACCTAAAATGGAAAAGGAAGGCGCCGATTCTCCCGCTCCTACCCTGCCCTTTGATTCAGAGGAACCTACGCCAAGTGCTGCAGTTGACCCTGTTTCAAAAGAAAGCAAGACAGAAAAATCGAGCGATGCTCCAGAACGGACAGAACGCAAACCACAACACCAGCATCAACAACATCGCGACCGCAAACCATACCAGCCACAACAACAAGCAGGTACCAATGAAGGCGAAACACCAGAACCCATTAAACCGAAAGAGGATTTATACGACTTGGTCGGTATAGTTACCGCGGAAGGTGTATTAGAAGTAATTCAAGATGGGTATGGATTTTTGAGATCATCAGACTATAACTACTTGCCTTCACCCGATGATATTTACGTAAGTCAAAACCAAATTAAGTTGTTTGGTTTGAAAACGGGTGATACCGTAAAAGGAACGATTCGTCCGCCAAGAGAAGGTGAAAAATACTTCCCATTGGTAAAAGTAGAATCAATCAACGGACGCGACCCCTCGTACATTCGTGACCGAGTACCCTTCCAGTACTTAACGCCTTTATTTCCGGACGAAAAATTCAAATTAACCGGACATTCCCAAGAGACACTTTCCACCCGTGTAATGGACTTATTTGCGCCGATCGGTAAAGGACAACGTGGAATGATTGTGGCTCAACCAAAAACGGGAAAAACCATGTTACTCAAGGATGTAGCAAATGCCATTGCAGCAAATCATCCAGAAACATATTTAATTGTATTGTTAATTGATGAACGTCCTGAAGAGGTTACAGACATGGCTCGAAGTGTTAAAGCGGAAGTAATTGCCTCAACCTTTGATGAACCGGCTGAACGTCACGTTAAGGTGGCC
>JBEIDV010000033.1:0-13986 GCA_040383285.1 Crocinitomicaceae bacterium
AAAATCAATGAAGAATTCAGAAATGTTGTTGTATCTCACAAAGCGCTTATTGAAGCTGAAATTGAAGAACAGAAAAAACAAATCATCTCTGGCCTTGAAAAAGGACAAGTATTGGAAGGTGTTGTTAAGAATATTACTTCATACGGAGTATTCATCGACCTTGGTGGTGTAGATGGATTAATTCACATTACTGACCTTTCTTGGGGTCGCGTAAACCATCCAGAAGAATTACTAGAGCTTGACCAAAAAATCAATGTGGTAATCCTTGATTTCGATGATGATAAAAAACGAATCGCGTTAGGATTAAAACAACTTCAACCACATCCATGGGATTCACTTGACGTGAACTTAAATGTTGGTGATAAAGTTTCTGGTAAAGTAGTGGTTATGGCTGACTACGGTGCGTTTATTGAAATCGCAGCGGGTGTTGAAGGCTTAATCCACGTTTCAGAAATGTCATGGTCTCAACACTTACGTAGCGCCCAAGATTTCATGAAAATCGGAGATACTGTTGAGGCAGTTATTTTAACACTTGACAGAGATGAGCGCAAAATGAGTCTTGGAATCAAACAATTGATGCCAGATCCATGGAGTGAAATCGAAAGCAAATACGCTGTTGATTCTAAACACACGGCAAAAGTTCGAAACTTCACCAACTTCGGTGTATTTGTTGAACTTGAAGAAGGTGTTGATGGATTAATTCACATTTCTGATTTGTCATGGCAAAAGAAAATCAAGCATCCATCAGAATTCTGTAAAGTTGGTGATATGCTCGATGTAATTGTTATGGAAATCGATCGCGAAAACCGTAGAATTTCATTAGGCCACAAACAATTGGAAGAAAATCCATGGGATGTGTTCGAAGGAACGTTTGCTGAAGGCTCAACGCATTCAGGAACCATTACTGAAATGAAAGACAAATCTGGTATCGTTTCTCTACCTTACGGTGTTGAAGGAATTTGCCCAAGCAAACATTTACGCAAGGCAGATGGTTCTAATGCGAAAGTAGAAGAAACACTTGATTTTGTTGTGATTGAATTCAATAAGGACGCTAAGAAAATTGTTTTATCTCATACACGTACGTTTGATGATACGCAAGAAGCTCCAGTACCTGCTGCTAAACCAGCGAAAGGCACCAAGAAAGCAAGCACTGGATCAAACACGGATGAAGCAGTAAAAGCAATCAATAAAGGAAATGAGAAATCTACCCTTGGTGATTTAGATGCCTTAGCTGGATTGAAAGAAAAAATGGAGAAAGGCGAATAAGCCCAATTCAATATATCGATTTTAAAGAGGTCTTCGGACCTCTTTTTTTTTGGACTGAACCCCAACAAGACACACCGTATTTGCTTTTAATTCCCCTACCTTTGCACCATGGATTTCGAATTGGTTTCAGCATACCAACCCACTGGGGATCAACCTGAGGCGATTCGTCAATTGGTAGAGGGAGTAAACGCAGGAATTACATTTCAAACCTTATTGGGAGTAACAGGTAGTGGTAAAACCTTTACCATGGCTAATGTGATTGAACAAGTGAAAAAACCAACCTTGATTCTCTCACATAACAAGACCTTAGCCGCCCAGTTATACGCTGAATTCAAACAGTTTTTTCCTAATAATGCCGTAGAATACTTCGTTTCTTATTACGACTACTATCAACCGGAAGCCTATATACCTGTTACCAACACCTACATTGAGAAAGACCTTTCCATTAACGATGAAATAGAAAAACTCAGGCTATCTGCTTCTTCCGCCCTTCTTTCTGGTCGAAGAGACATCATTGTTGTTGCCTCGGTTTCTTGTATTTACGGAATCGGAAACCCGAACGAATTTAAGAAGAGTATCCTCCCCATCCATGTGGGAATGGAAGTTCCAAGGAACAAATTTTTACACCGATTGGTTGAGAATTTATATACCCGCAGTGAAGAAGTGTTTGAACGAGGCATGTTTCGAGTTACCGGCGACACGGTAGATATTTACCTAGCCTACGCCGACCATGTGGTAAGAATCTTATTTTTCGGTGACGAAATTGAAGGAATTCAATCCATAGACCCAATTACCAACCACGTATTCGAACGTCATACAGAATTAAACTTATATCCCGCCAACCTCTTTGTTTCAAGTCCTGAAAACACCTTGCAAGCCATTCATCAGATTCAAGATGATCTCGTCTTTCAAGTAGAGCAATTCAAAAAACAGGGACGCTTAGAAGAAGCGAATCGCTTGTACGAACGGGTTTCCTATGACCTTGAAATGATTCGAGAACTCGGTTATTGCTCAGGAATCGAGAACTATTCACGGTATTTCGATAACCGTCAACCCGGCGATCGTCCCTTTTGTTTGCTTGATTATTTCCCCGAAGATTACCTCATGATGGTGGACGAAAGCCACGTGACCTTGCCACAGGTAAAAGGCATGTACGGAGGCGACAGGGCCCGAAAAATTAATCTTGTGGAATATGGGTTTCGCCTACAGGCAGCCATTGACAATCGACCATTAAAATACGAGGAGTTTGAAGGACTGCTCAACCAGTGTGTATTTGTTTCTGCTACTCCGGCGGCTTTAGAAATCGAACTATCCGAAGGAATCATGGTAGAACAAGTTATTCGTCCAACGGGCCTACTCGACCCCATCATTGAAGTTCGTCCAAGCCGCTTTCAAATCGATAACTTAATAGAAGAAATTCAAGCTCGAGTTGCGTTGAATGAACGTGCCTTAGTCACTACACTCACCAAACGAATGGCCGAAGAACTGCAAAAATACCTCACCAAAGTTGGTGTAAATTGCCAGTACATACACAGCGACATTGACACCTTGGACCGGGTAGAAATCTTACGGGAGTTGCGCATAGGTACCTTCGATGTATTGGTAGGGGTTAATTTACTGCGTGAAGGACTCGACTTACCCGAAGTGTCATTGGTTGCGATATTGGATGCCGACAAAGAAGGATTCCTAAGGAATGTGAAATCATTGGTTCAAACGGTTGGAAGAGCAGCCCGGAACGTAAATGGTCGTGTAATCATGTATGCCGACAAAATGACGGAATCCATGCGCTTAACCATCGAAGAAACGGAGCGAAGGAGAAGCATTCAAATCGCGTATAATGAAGCCCATGGACTTTCGCCACAACCCTTGAACAAACCCATTGAAATCGGACTACGAAATAGTTTAGGCAGGGATAACCAATACAAGCAATCAACTGAATTAGCGAAAACACGTGAACCAATAGGCACCTACAAAAGTATTAAAGAGGTAGAAAATGCAATTAAACCATTAAAAAAAGAAATGCAGCGCGCTGCAAAGGAATTAGATTTTATCTTAGCGGCATCAATTCGAGATCAAATTATAGCATTAGAAAAAATTAAAGATTCACTTACATGAAACAGCTAACGATACTTAAGATTTTGGCAATTTTAGAAGGAATATCTTATATCTCATTCGCCATTACCATGCCTATAAAATACATGATGCATTGGCCGCTACCGAACCAAATTGTTGGTATGGCACATGGAATTCTTTTTATTGCCTATTGCCTTTGGGTACTTATAGTTGCCATACAATACAAAAAGCCATTTATGTTTTATATGATTGGTTGGTTCATGTCCTTAATCCCATTTGGCACCTTTTGGTTCGAGCGAAAATTCCTCAACAAAAAAGCATTTGCCGACCCCGAACTCTTGGATTAACCAAACCGATGTTCCAATAGTTTCTTACGAACCGAAAATTGTCAAGATGATAAACCCTGCATACCAAGAATTACTGAATAAAAGCGACGATTCTCGAAAGGAAATTAAGTCATTTCTTAAAAAAGTTAGAAAACACAAGCAATTGGATACCATTTTTCGGGAAGCCCATGAGCGCACCTTTGAAAAAATTGATTGCCTTCAATGCGCGAATTGTTGTAAGACAACCTCCCCTATTTTTCGTGACACCGATATTCGAAGAATTGCAAAGCACCTTCGGATAAAAGAATCAAAATTTATTTCTGACTATTTACGAATGGATGAAGATTCTGATTATGTGCTTCAAAAGAGCCCATGTTCATTTCTTGGATCAGACAATGAATGCAGTATATATGAATATCGACCGCTGGCATGCAGGGAATACCCGCACACCAACCGAAAATATATGCATCAAGTATTGGATATTACAGAAAAAAATGCACACATATGTCCAGCTGTGGCAGATATTGTCTTTCAACTCATGGGTTAATTGCTTAATTTTGAGCTAATGCCTATTACGCTAATAATTACTGTATACAAAGACTATGAAGCGCTTGAGCGCGTATTAGATTCTGTATGTAAGCAATCATTGATTCCAAAACAAATTATTCTTGCTCACGATGCAATAGATAGCACGATTCATCTTACAATTAGTAAATTTTCCACCATCTTGAATATTACTCATATTGATCAAGAAGACACTGGATTTAATAAGAATCGCATCTTAAATAAAGCCATTCTCCTTTCACAGGTTGACAAATTGATTTTTATTGATGGAGATTGTATTTTACACCCGAAATTCATTGCTTCGCATCAATCATACATCAAGGTTGGGACATATACCGCGGGTAGAAGACTAGACCTTGATCCAATTTCCTCTGCTCGTATTCGCAGAGATGGCATTAGAACGATTAATCTATTTCGACTATTAAGCAATAAAACCAAACGCGTCGAAGAAGGCATCTATTTTCCGGGCGCACCATTACAACTAACTAAACGCGCCAGATTATTGGGGTGCAATATGGGATGGCACAAGCAAGACCTCATCGCCTTGAATGGCTTTGATATGGACTATATTCTTCCGGGTTATGGCGAAGATACGGACATTGAATTCCGTGCCTCGTTAATGGGAATGAAAACTGCAAACCTACGATGGAAAGCGATTCAATATCATTTATTTCACGAACGGCCTGAACGTGAAGAGGACATCACCCAAAGTCGCATGATGTTTGAAAAAAAGAAGGAAATTGGTTATTATTTTTGTGAACATGGATTAACCAACCTGGATTTAAAATTTCCTCATGAATAAATACAACTAATGTTATGTTCTAAACGTCTCATTCGCGCTTAATTATATGAAACGACTCCTATTCCCCCTGCTTCTACTTTCTATTGCATTTCATTCCCTTGGACAACGTGCAAAAGATGGTTCGTATACCGTAACTTCCTTGAATGCCTTAGTAAATAGTTACACGGTACTTAATGCAAATGCCACCGCTGGACAATCGGTAATTACTGTTGCCTCTAATACCATGGTTGGTGGTTTTTTTCAAGGGGTATTGACTCCAGGTGATTTAATCATGATCATTCAAATGCAAGGGGCGAGTTTAAACGTGGACACTTATCCTGCAAGTGAATTTGTTAATTCAAACGGACAATTCTGGGGTCCATACACCACGCCACAAGGACATATTAATGACTGGAACCAGTTCATTCAACTTTGGGGAGAAATCACCAACTATAACAATGCGGGTAAATTTGAATTAGCAGAGGTGAAATCTGTTTCAGGTGCAAATACAATAAGCTTGATGTGTCCGCTTAGCAACAGCTATACGAGCGCCGGACGTGTTCAAGTTGTTCGGGTTCCAAGGTTCGCTAATTTAACGATAAATGCGAACACATCCATTGTTCCTAGCCTTTGGAATGGTTCAACAGGTGGTGTGGTAGCTGTAGAAGTAAATGGGAATTTACTTATTAACTCAAATGCAAAAATTTCGGCTAGCGGCTATGGCTTCAGAGGTGGAGTAACTGAAGACCAAACACTTGGTAGTCCTCCAGGGAATGTGAACGACATTGGATTTTGTGCCTCTCATGTGGCCACACAAGGTGCAGAAAAAGGCGAAAGTATTGCCGGGTTTTATACCGAATATGACGCCATTTATTCCAGGTATTGTAAAAGTGCTCCTGCGAATGGAGGTGGTGGCGGTAATAACCACAATTCGGGTGGTGGTGGCGGATGTAATGTTGGAAACACAGCGCTAACATACACAGGAAAAGGAGTTCCAAACCCCTTATATAATGTAAATTGGAATGTCGAATCTGCAGGCTTGGGTGGTTCAACAAGTCCTGGTGGAGGACGAGGCGGATATTCAGGTGCTACGGTGAATCAAAATGAAAATACAGTGGGTCCCAACAACACTTCTTGGGGAGGTGACTACCGAAGAAAAGAAGGCGGGCTTGGTGGCCATCCACTTACCCAGGATAATACGCGAATTTTCGCTGGCGGCGGAGGTGGCGCAGGAGATCAAAACAATGCCCAAGGCGGCAGCGGTGGTCGAGGTGGCGGAATAGCCTACATTAAAGTTTACGGAACAATTTCCGGAAGCGGGGCTATTGAAGCAAATGGCGCAAATGGCGTGAATGCCAATCCGAACGGTCAAACAGCAGTTCAAGCTTCTACGCAGAAATTCGGAAATGACGGCGCAGGTGGTGCAGGTGGAGGCGGGTCCATTTATATCTCTAACGCTACAGCAATACCCAATACGCTAACACTCCAAGCGAATGGTGGAAACGGAGGAAATCAAGTAATTTCTTTTGGCACATTTGCTTCTTCTCCAACAATGGAAGCGGATGGACCCGGCGGCGGTGGCGGCGGCGGATACATTTCTATTTCAACAGGGACACCAATTCAGCAAGTAAATGGTGGAATTTCTGGCGTTACGAATTCCACATTTGTGCCGAATTTCCCCCCGAATGGTGCCACAGGCGGTGCTAATGGACTAACAAACACCAATACTTCTTTCTACGATATATTAGCGGCGAATGACACCATTTGTGGCATTGGAAGTGCGACCTTAACAGCTTCTACGGTTGGAAATCCACCCGCAGGGAATCTAACATGGTATACCACTCCATTTGGAAATACTACAGTGGCAACGGGAAATTCGTTTAATACCCCCGTTTTAAACACTACCACTACCTACTACATTGGATTATGTCCAGGTTCTTTTAGAAGACCAGTAACCGTAGTTATTGGCTCGGCTCCTTTAATCAGCGGAATCCCTACCATTACGAATGCAACGTGCTTAACCCCTGGTTCAATTACCGGATTGACCGTAAATGGTGGTGCGCAACCGTATTCCTATTCGTGGTCGAACAACGCTGGAAACACCCTAAATCTAACCAATGCTCCAGCTGGCACTTACACGCTAACAGTCTCTGACGCGGCAGGCTGTTCGACCACTTCAACTCCGTATACAATTACCGGAACAAGCGGGCCAACAATAAACACAACGGCTGCGGTAATTACGCCACAATCTTGCAATGGTACCATGGGTTCGATTACTGGAATTACAACTACAGGAACTAATTTAACCTATTCATGGAGTAATAATGGAGGTAACGGCTTAAGCCCCGCAGGCTTGGCAAGTGGCTCCTATATCCTTACCGTAACAGATGCTAATGGATGCACGGCAACAAGTAGTCCCTTAACTGTACCCTTTACACAAGGTCCAACAATCGATGCAAGTCAAGCGGTATACTCGATAGAACATTGTGGACAAGGCGATGGAGGCATTAGTGGCATTACAGCAACAGGTGCAGGGCTCCAATACCAATGGACACCAGGCAACAGCAACTTGGTTAATCTTAGTAATGTTGCAGCAGGACAGTACACCCTTGTTGTAACGGATCAAAACAACTGCACCGATACGCTTGGACCGCTTACCATACAAGCTTCTACCCCACCTGTTATTGACACATCTTCCATTCAAGTATTGAATGAACTTTGTGGACAGAACAATGGGGGGATTTCTGGAATAACTGTTAGCGGTGGTACAGCCCCCTTAAGCTACCTGTGGTCGAACCAACAAACTACCCTAAATATCCCGAATGGTCTAGCGCCAGGTGCTTATTCCTTGGTGGTGACTGATAACGAAGGATGTATGGACAGCATCACTGGATTAACAGTTAGTTCTACCGGCGGCCCTTCCATTGATACAACCCAGTTACTAATTACTCCCGTAGGCTGTGCAGGGGAACCGGGATCAATTGCAGGTATTACCAGTAATGGCAATGGAATTCAATACAGCTGGAATAATTCCGTGAATACAGCTAATAATACGAACTTAACGGCAGGAACTTACGTGCTGACGATAACTGATGTCAATAACTGCAGTTCTACCCTTTCCGTGGTCGTTCCTCAGTTGAATCCGGTGACGCTAGATGAAACGCAGGTTAACCTGTTGAACCCTACCTGTTTGGTGGATGGCAGCATAACGGGGTTAAGCGTTTCAGGGGGAACCAATAACTACAGTTATTCATGGCAGCCGGGAAATATCAATACATTGAATTTACAGAATTTAAGCGCGGGAAATTATATCCTGACGGTAACCGATGCAAACGGATGTTCTGATACCTCAAGCATTTATACCTTGATCAATCCAAGCTATCCGAATGCCGATTTCACGTTTTCTCCAAGTGATCCAGATGTGGGAGAGCTGATAACGTTTACCAACAGTTCATCAAATTATACGATTGAACAATGGAATATCGACGGCGTAACCTACAATCAATCCCCGTGGGATTCAAGTTTTAGTGCCGGAGTTTATCCCGTTCAACTCACGGTCACTAACGCGCAAGGTTGTCAAGACACGATTACCTATAATGTGGTGGTTTATGATGAGTTAACCTTTCCAAATGTAATTACACCTAATGGTGATTTAGCCAATGATTACCTTGAAATTGAGGCCTTAAAGCCGAATTCTGAGATAAGCATTTTGAATCGTTGGGGCAATGTCGTGTATAACAGTACAAATTATCAAAACGATTGGAACGGAACGGATCAACAAGGTGTGGAATTAAAAGAGGGTGTTTATACCGTAATTTTCATTTCTTCCGAGAACAAACTATCTCACTTTTACGTTCACCTTATTAGATAAAAAACAACAGATGAAAGCAGGATTAATCACAGGAGCATCAAGTGGCATAGGAAAAGAATTAGCGCGTATTCACGCATCAAATGGAAATAACGTGATCCTGGTCGCACGCCGAACAGAACAATTACAAGAACTGGCCAATGAAATTGAAGGCAAGTACAACGTAAAAACATGGGTGATTTCAGCAGATTTAGGTAAAATCGATGAAGTTCATTCCTTAATTTCCACCATAAAATCAAAAGATATCTTTGTGAATTATTTATTCAATAATGCCGGATTCGGTGGCTGGGGTAAATTCGCAGATCGTTCTGCATCGGATGATCATCAAATGATTGCGGTGAATGTACAAGCCTTGACCGCACTTACCCATGGCTTTCTTCCTGAAATGATTGAAAAAAACGAAGGGAAGATTTTACATACAGCAAGTACCGCAGGATTTATTCCGGGCCCCTTACAAGCGACTTATTTTGCGACTAAGGCATTTGTTGTTTCGCTTACGAAAGCGACCAATTACGAATTACGCAAAACGAACATTAGTGTAACTGCACTTTGCCCGGGTCCTGTAAAAACGGAATTCGAATTTGCCGCGGGCATGGGTAATGCAAAAATGTTCGAAAACGGAGCAGACGCCTACTCCACTGCGCTTAAAGGTTATAAAGCGATGATGAAAGGAAAAACGATTATTATTAGCGATTTCGGATTTCGATTTCTTATCAAGTACCTATCACCGTTTATCCCACAAGCCTTTATTCTAAAAGTGGTAGAAAAAATACAAACGAAGTAAAATGTCGTAACTTTGCATTCAATGCATACCTTGCCGTTACTTTTTAATGATGTTGATGGGTACGAAGTACTTGTAATCATTTTGGTGGTACTGATTTTTTTCGGTCCGAAAAGTATACCGGGAATCGCAAAAACCCTAGGAAAAGCATTATATTCTATCCGGAATGCTACCAACGATTTAAAGGATGAAATTCGTAAATCTGGGGTTGATGTTAAGAAGGATTTAAACATAGAACAACTATTAAAGCAACAAGAAGAGCAACTCGTTCAACCGATGGACCAAGTATTTACGGACATTGGCAACACGATGCACTACGAAGGGAATAAGGTCAATACAATCATTGCACAGAATCAAGAAGTATCCGAAAGTGAAGTTGAAGAAGAATCAATAGCACCCGATGAACCTGTCGAATTAAGCCACAAAACACCCACATCAGATGAAGTATAAGGTAGCAATAATAATGGGCAGCGCCTCCGATTATCCCGTAATGAAAGAAGCGGAGGAAGTATTAAAAGGATTTGAGATCGATACACACGTTGAAGTAGTTTCTGCCCACAGAACCCCAGAGAAAATGGTTGCATTTGCAAAGTCGGCCAAAACGAATGGAATTAATGTAATTATTGCTGGTGCAGGTGGTGCAGCCCATTTACCGGGCATGGTAGCCTCACTTACCTCGCTTCCCGTTATTGGAGTACCCATAAAATCGAGTAACTCCATTGATGGTTGGGATAGTATTTTAAGTATCCTTCAGATGCCTAATGGAATTCCTGTTGCCACGGTTGCGTTGAATGCTGCAAAAAATGCTGGAATTTTAGCTGCTCGCATACTGAGTTCAACGGACCATGAAATTGGCGCTAAGATCGATGCGTACGCGCAAACTATGGCTCAAGCCGTGGAGGAAAGTCAAGCAAAGTTAACTCAACGATAAATCAAGTATTTCTTACGAATCTTTAGGAATTGTTCAATTCCAGGTTTCCAACTTGCTCTTATTTCTTTTGGACCCCATCCTTTGTACAGTTGTTCTTTTAAACTGCCGTTGCCTGCTAAGCGATTAAAAAATGCATTCTGATCAATAAACACAGCAGAATCCCCAAGTAAATCCCGTGCATTCGTAAGGTAAAACAAGTTCAATTCATAGGACCTCGTCTGCGCTGTTTTAGCTAAATCATATCCATTACAAATGCGATCAACATGCAGTGGGAATTTTGCGCCAGCTTGTGGTTTAGGAACAAAGGAGAAACCAGTTGAAGGAAAGCGTGGGTGACCATATAACTCAAAGGGACGAGATGTTCCCCTACCAATACTAACCGTAGTAGCCTCAAACAAACACAAACTTGGATACAGCGAAATGGCTAAATCGGATTTCAAGTTCGGCGAGGGAGGAATCGGAAGCCGAAACGTTGATTTATGGGTATAATTTTTACAAGGAATTACGTGTATTTGACACTGCAACGAATCTTTCAACCAAAATTCACCATTAATCATTTTTGCATATTCCCCAATGGTCATTCCATAAACAATAGGAACCGGATGCATACCAACAAACGACTTATACTCAGGCTCGAGAATTGGACCATCAACATAGTGAGCGTTTGGATTGGGGCGATCAAGAATTATCAATTGTTTGTTGTGTTCAGCGCAGGCCTCCATCACATAATGTAAGGTCGACAAATAGGTATAAAATCTCACACCAACATCCTGAATATCAAAAACTACTACGTCCACATCCATTAAATCATGCTCGGTGGGTTTTTTATGATTCCCATACAATGAAACCACGGGAATCCCTGTCTGTTCGTCAAAGGAACTATTAATGTGTTCACCCGCATCACCTTCCCCTCGAAATCCGTGCTCTGGTGCAAAAATCTTAACTAAATTAATTTCTAGGGAACGCAGGGTATCAACCAGGTGTACGCCTTTAATCACAGAGGTTTGGTTAGCCACAACAGCAACACGTTTACCCTTTAAACTATCCAAATAAAGCCCCATACGTTCAGCTCCAGGGTATACGGTTTTTGAATCCGAAGGGTCTGCAAAACCTGAAGCATTGATTAACCAAACTAACATAAGAACCCCAAAGGCACGAAATAAAAACGGATATTTATCCATTCGTTGTAAATGGCGCAATAGATTCCCGTATTTTTGGGAAACCAAATTAAACGAAGTGTCTTTAGAGATTTTCATTGCAAAACGGATTCTTCCGAATCGAGCGCAAGGTATAAAAGTTTCCCGACCGATTTTGCGTATAGCAGTGATAAGTATTTCACTGTCGATTGTTGTAAACCTTTTAACCATTGCCGTAGTAAATGGATTTCAAAATGAAATTCGGCGTAAGGTTACCGGATTTTCAGCCCCGCTTTTTATTCAACATCAAAATAATGCGGACTTTTACGAGTCTGACCCGATTCACAGTTCAAGGATGGTTGAGCAGATCTTATCATCAACGGACGATATTCAAGGGTTTAATCGTGTTGCATATAAACCAGGTTTAATTCAAGGGCTGGGAGAGCGAACCGACGTGGTGGGTCTAGTATTTAAAGGAATTGATGCTTCATATGATTTCACCTTTATCAAGGAACATTTAACAGCTGGTAAAATTCCAGATTATTCCAACGCAACAAGTTCTTCAGATATCATTATATCTGCTCGAATTTGCAAGCAATTGAATCTATCCCTTAACGACGAAGTTTCTGCTTTTTTCGTAAAAGACGCTCCCGTTTCCAGGAAATTTAAAATTGTTGGCATCTATAATACCGGCTTTGAAGATTACGACGAGAAATTGGTAATATGCGATATTCGCATAACTCAAAAATTAAACGATTGGGGAATTAGTGGGCAACTCGATCTTTGGGATTCCTTGGTTAATAATCAATTCGTGGTTAGCTTTAACATACAGGGAAATCCATCCGATATTAGTTACGACTGGGGAAAGGGTTTAAGTTATTTCCGAGGACAGTATTTACCTACTAACCTAACAGACACTACCATACAGTTAAAACTATTCGAATCAACCGCTAATTCAAAGGCGCAACTCATTGATTCACATCAGATTAAAATTCGCTATGTAGGAATCGCTCGAACTGCACCTGGAGCCTCAGAGCCATACAAGGAAATTTTAGATGAATCAGGCCTACATTATCGGTTTTATTATCCGGTAAATAAAGCAGATACTCGTATGTATGATGTTAAAATTTCGGCTGGCAATGGTACGTCGGATGAATTTCTTTCAGGGTATGAAATTCATACTTCTGATTGGTATGCATTGGATAAAACAACCCAAGCGTTAGGTAAGCAACTAAAACTCATACCAAATGAACATAACGAACTCGTTAAGGTGGTCAGTATTTTTGATTTGGAGCAAGATTTATTTAATTGGCTAGCTTTTTTAGATATAAATGTCTTTATAATCCTCGTATTAATGATCTTAATTGGAATAATCAACATGGGGTCAGCCCTTTTAGTTCTGATCATCATCCGATCAAATTTCATTGGATTAATGAAAGCTATGGGAAGTAGTAATCAACAATTACGCAGAATATTCATGATCCAAGCGGCATACCTTGTTGGCAGCGGTATGCTCATCGGAAATGTTATTGGCCTTGGAATCTATGCGATACAGCGATTCACCGGCGTATTGAAACTAAATCCTGAAGTATATTATCTGGATAAAGTCCCGATGGAATTAACATTCAACTCATTCATTTTATTGAATATTGGAAGCTTTGTTGTTTGCATGGTAGCCTTATTGCTTCCAAGCGCATTAATTGCTCGAGTAAACCCTGTAAAAACGATTAAGTTTAATTAATCTCTGGAAAGGCGTCGTCGGTCAGCTTCCTTCAAAAATATCTTACGAATACGCAAACTGTTTGGGGTAACTTCCGCATACTCATCGCTTTGAATGTATTCTAAAACTTCTTCTAAGCTCATGATTTTAGCAGGGATAATTTTCACCTTATCATCAGATCCAGAGGCACGCATGTTCGTTAATTTCTTCGTTTTGGTAATGTTAACGGTCATATCTCCGGCGCGTGCATTCTCACCAATCACCTGTCCTTCGTATATGTCTTCATTCGGATTGATAAAGAAACGCCCACGTTCTTGTAAGTTATTAATGGAATATGGAATTGCCGTTCCTTGCTCTAAGGAAATCAATGAACCGTTTTGACGACCAGGAATTTCACCCTTATACGGCTGATATTCTAAGAATCGGTGCGTAACGATTGCTTCACCTGCAGTTTGTGTAAGCAAGTAGCTTCGTAAGCCAATAATACCACGTGAAGGGATTAAAAACTGAATAATCATTCGACCACCTCTTGGCTCCATC
>JBEIDV010000034.1:0-13893 GCA_040383285.1 Crocinitomicaceae bacterium
AAAGTCCTTATCTTTGCGCAAAATCTAAGAAATGTTATCTGTACAGAATCTATCCCTGCAATTTGGGAAACGTGTTTTATTTGATGAAGTAAATGCAAAGTTTGTCCAAGGAAACTGTTATGGCGTCATTGGCGCAAACGGCGCAGGAAAATCTACCTTTCTCAAAATTCTAATTGGTGAACAAGACCCTACCACCGGAAGGGTTGAATTAGAACCAGGCAAGCGGATTGCCTTTTTACGTCAAAATCACTTTGAATTCGACCAATTCCCGGTATTACAAACCGTAATTATGGGACATAAGCGCTTGTATGAAATCATGCAAGAAAAAGATGCATTATACGCTAAAGAAGACTTTTCAGAGGCGGATGGCATGAGAACCGCAGAATTAGAAGGTGAATTCGCAGATTTAGAGGGATGGAATGCAGAAACGGATGCAGCTACTTTATTGAGTAATCTTGGGATCGACGAAAGTAAGCACGACCTCTTGATGCAAGAGATTTCAAATGAACTAAAGGTTCGAATCCTTCTCGCACAAGCACTATTTGGTAACCCGGACGTACTAATTCTCGATGAGCCAACAAACGACCTTGACCTTAAAACCATTTCATGGCTCGAAGATTTCTTATTAGATTTTCGAAATACAGTAATTGTTGTATCCCACGACCGTCACTTCTTAGACACCGTCTGTACACACATTTGCGACATCGATTTTTCAAAAATCAATCTATATACTGGAAATTATACCTTCTGGTACGAAAGTTCTCAGCTTGCAGCCAAACAACGTTCAGATAAAAACAAAAAAGCGGAAGAAAAGAAGAAAGAACTCATGGAGTTTATTTCTCGATTCTCTGCGAATGCGGCTAAATCTAAACAAGCCACCAGCCGACGTAAAATGTTGGATAATTTAGATTTAGAAGAAATTCAACCGTCATCACGAAGGTATCCAGGAATCACCTTTCACCAGGACCGTGATGCAGGAAATCAAATCCTTTCTATTGAAAATCTAGGCAAAAAACACGAAGGTAAGTTTCTATTCCAAGGGATTACATTTACAGCGAACAAAGGAGATAAAATCGCGATTGTTTCTAGAGATTCTGTGGCATTGACGCAATTCTTTGAGGTGCTTAATCAAGAAACATCGGCCGACACTGGATCATTTACCTTTGGTACAACCATTAGCACAGCGTATTTACCAAACGATAATCACCATTTCTTTTCGGATAAAGTCAGTTTAATTGATTGGCTTCGTCAATATGCGCAAGGAGATGAAGAACGGGAAGAAGTTTATTTAAGAACCTTTTTAGGTCGCATGTTATTTACTGGTGAAGAGGCCATGAAAACAGCCAATGTACTTTCCGGTGGTGAAAAAGTGCGTTGCATGCTATCAAAAATGATGTTAGCTAAGGCAAATTTCCTCATGATGGATGAGCCAACAAACCACTTAGACCTGGAATCCATTACGGCATTGAACAATGCGATGATAGATTTCAGGGGGTCGATGTTGTTTACGTCACATGACCAGGCGCTTGTTAATACTGTCGCCAATCGAATTATCGAATTGACTCCAAAGGGAATGATTGATAAGATGATGACCTATGATGATTACATCGCTGATCCAAAAATCGCACAACTGCAAGAAGAATTATACTAAAACGTATGATCGATTACCGCATTAGCCTATACCAAGCAAGTCGGCATCGAATCCAAGTTCATGTTACGCTTCCTACTCCAGCGGATGAAACCATTCTCCGTATCGCTGCATGGCGTCCGGGAAGGTATGAAGAAGGGAATTTTTCACGACTTATTTCTAATTTAAATGCCTATCATGGCTCCCAACGCATTCGTACCGAGAAGATAAGTAAGAATGAGTGGTTAGTGCACACCAAAGGCCTTGATTCTATTGAACTTTCCTACTTGTATTACGGTGCCGAATTAACCGCTGGGAATACGTATTTAGACGAGAAATTACTTTTAATAAACCCGGTTAACTTACTTGTTTACAGTGATTTTTGCAAAACATCAGAAATCAAATTAACGATAGACATTCCTCACGCATGGTCGCTCGCAGGACTTGAACACAAACCCAAGGGCGTAGCGCAATTCTCCAGTTTAGACGAAGCATTTGATACCCCGATATTAGCCAGTCCTGCCCTAGAGTCTTATTCTTATGAAATTTCCGACTACACGTTCTACATCCATTCTGTTGGAGCACATGGGATTTCCTCGGAACAACTTATAAAAGACTTCAAGCAATTTACCGAAAAGCAAGTACAGGCCTTTGGAGAATTCCCAACCTCTACATTTTCATTTCTGTTGATCGGTGTTAATGAAACCTATTTGCATGGCGTTGAACACCTGAATAATACGGTTATCGTTCTTGGACCTACTTCAGAATGGAAGACTAAACGATACGAATCCTTATTGGCTGTAGCATCCCATGAATTGTACCACGTTTGGAACGTGAAGACCATTCGGCCCCTAGAGATGCTGCCATACCGGTTTGAAGGTCCAAGCTATTCTCGTCTAGGCTATGTATACGAAGGAATTACCACATTTTTCGGGGATTACTATTTGCTTACCAGTGGATTAATTACGTCCGAACGTTATCTTCAACTGCTTGAAACACAAATCCAAACGCACGTAGATAATGTGGGGAGATTTGCTTATTCCGTTGCTGATTCATCCATTGATACCTGGGTAGATGGCTATGTCAGAGGTACGCCCGGACGAAAAGTATCCATCTACAACGAAGGGTGTTTAATGGCATTTATTTTAGATACTAAAATACGGGAGGCGACTCATAATAAATCCACCTTGCAACACCTGATGAATCGCCTATTTTATGCGTTTGGTTTAACGCAAATCGGTTATTCGGAAAAAGACATATTAGCTCAACTCCACCAACTTTCCGGAATAGATTTCAGCGTCTTATTTGAGCAATATATAAACGCTGCGAATGGGTATGAATCGTTGCTACAAGATGCCTTTTCTTTTTATGGAATTGAACTTCGGCAAGAGGTGCCCGCTGAACTTCACAAGGGCTCATTAGGCATTAACATCCTAACTAAAGCTGAAAAAACATTCATAACGGACATCGCTTCTGGCAGTCCTGCAGATGTGGGCGGATTATCCGAGGGAGACGAGTTATTATCTATAAATGGGAAAGTAGTTAACACGAACCTTTCTGAGGTGCTATCTTCTCTTGAGCACGAGGTGTTGAACCTTGTTATTCGTCGCCGTGGTGAGAACATCGAAAAAACCTTGCCTTTGGTGCAACGGACCTTTTTCCCTTCGATGAAGTTAGTGATGAAAGAAACTGAAGAACATCAAATTAAAAAGAATCGTCAACATTTCGGAATATAGCATTGGGGTGAGTTAATCGCTTTTTTTGTATTTTTGAATAAACAGAATTATTATGAAATCAATCTACCTATTTATCATCGCGTTACCTTTTTTAAGTGTAGCTCAATCTTTTGAAGCAACCAATGAAGCAGCTATTGGATCCCTGGCATCGTTGCATCTTTGTGATTCAAATGCAAACATACAATCAAACATCATGGGCGCTAACGTCACATGGGATTTCAGTCAAATTGCTGGAATATTCGGAGTAACCAAAGATGTTCAAATGCTCGATGCTACGCTAGATGCCAACTACGCTTCATTTACTGGGGCTACAAAATTATATGATATTGGAACTACGTTTCAAACGTTTTACAGTTCAACCCCGAATGGAAGAAGTTCTCAAGGTTTTGTCTTCAATGAAGTAAGCCTAGGTTCAGTGGTTGCGAGCTGGAACATAGACCAAGAAAACGTCATGTCCTATCCTTTTGCCTTTGGAAGCACTGTAAATGACGTATTTTCAGGGACTGTTACTTCAACGGCTACAGGAACCGTACCTGCAACAGGATCTTCCTATGCCGCAATCGATGGTAGCGGAACGTTAATGCTTCCGGGTGGAAACAGCTACTCCAATGTATTGCGTTATCACTTAAAAGATTCCGCCGTTGCTTCAGTTTTTGGAACCAACGTAGCCTTTGTACGCGATGTGTTTGAATATTATGATTTTACCGTAGGTAATTTGCCCATTTTCATCACCATGTCAGTGGATGTAAATTCAGCGCTTTTCGTAAATAGCAGTACCGTTATTTTAAGTAAGGACCAACCCTTAACCTTTGTGGGTGAAAGCGAATTAAATCTGCCTTCTATCCACCTATATCCAAACCCCGCAGTACATGAAATTCAACTGAGTGGTGTTAAAATAGGCGATGAATATGTGATTCTAAATCTTGCTGGAATCCGTATGAATTCAGGATCATATAAAGGAGCCATTGATGTAACAAACTTATCTACTGGAGTTTATTTACTTCAGATTAATGGGCAAACGCTTGAATTCCTTAAATAAGTACATTTTAACGATCAAACACTTCCGAAACGGTTGGCTTCCCTGTATTCTACTCCTTTTCTGGTGCAATCAGCATATTGCTCAAGTATCTCAAGCGCTCACACCTGAAATACAAGCATATCTTTTTCACATTGTAAAAAAGAGTCCGATACTAGACCAAAATATAGGGAAAGCATTTGAGTATAATGGCCCCAATATATTATTGCCCGACGGAAAAATAAACTATGATTCCATTGACCGGATTATTACGGTCAATCCAAATTTTTTAATCATACGTTCCGATGAACTTTCGAAATGCCCGAAGGGAATAATTACGGAAGCATGCAACAAGACGGCAATCTATGAGATGTGTCAACAAATCAAGCGTTATGCTGACGGAGCAACAAGAACTTCCCTGCCCCTATTGGATCAATACTTTACCACCTTTTTCAACGCGCTACCCAGCGAATTTAACCGCGGAAAACTCGTTGAATTCTTAGTAAATCCAGCAGAGAGTCCCTTGTTATTGACTAATATTTCCCTAACAGAACGCTTGTTGACCTTACAACTCAAGGGTTCATTAAAAACTGCTGACTGTAAAACCATCTTAGAAGCTCAAGGTAAGGCATTGAACTCAGTCATAGCAAGTAGAACTCGCGTATTATTCAACTTATTAGGAGGTGATTCGAAGGTGTTTATCAGTGAACTAATGGCTGCTGGTGACGGAAGTTACACGGAGGGAATGATGCAAGAACGAGACAAAGATGAGTATGGTGCCTGGAACCAAGGCTTGCCGCGCGCAATTGGTCTATTCCCGTATGAATTAGAGTTTAGTGGTGAAAAAAAAGCAACCATAAAAACGAAGCGCATTACGGAACGATCTTTTTCGTCCGCGGGAAATTATAAAGAAACTCAAGTTCATTTTGATGTTTGGGGATATAACAGCACCAATCAAACCACAGTAATCGTGGAGAAAGGTTCTAAACAATACCCCTTGTTCGGATCTCAAACTACCCGATTCCTTACCCCAGATTCTAATTTCTCCAAAGGAACCACCTTTATGCATGTACTAAATAACTTATACAGTGAAACCTATGAATCCTTAAAAGTTCAGTTAGAAGGTAAAGAAGGCTTGAATGAGCAGGTGAATGAAACGTATAAGGAATTGGGAGAGATAGAAACATTAATTAATCAAAAAGAAGGAGATTTAGGCGAACTCTACAAAGATCCATACCGGACAAAGAATAAAACGACCAAAGCGGAGCGCAACCGAAAGAAGAGTGAGGACCCTAACCTGGTTATGAAACCCACAACCAAAGCACGTAAAAAAGCAAAGAATAAACAGCAATGGGATTTAATTGAATTGTATGCGTCCTATGATCAAACCACCAGTTTACTTGATCACCTGATCGAAGAACGTGACGAATTAGCGGAAGAATTTAAGCACCATGATGCAATATACAGACAATATAAAAAATTATTAGGGGAACATTGGGTCCCTTTCACCGTTAAGGATGGACTGTATTTATTTGAGGATGGGACAACCTTTGATGTTTACACGCAAGATTTAACGTTTAAACCAACACCGTATGAGGAAACCATTGATATCCGCTTGATGTCCATTCCCGATGATTATGAAGGTGAATCTTCAGATGAAATTATGATGCACGTTTCATTAATCGACGCAGTACCCTTGTATGACGCTGACTTCCAGGTTGCATTTGAAGATGTTTTTGAATCAGATGCATTTGAATTTAATCGAACCATTTTTACGGAAAAAGACAGTGCCTTTTTTAGAAAACTTTTTGCTGAATACAAGAAAAACCCACTGCCTATATCATTAAACCTTAAGGGATTAGGCGTTGGTATATGGAAAGATAGTCTAATCATTCGAGATATTGATCAAGTGGAGTTAGCAACCTATCCAGGAACAACTGTAACGCAAAAACAAGAAAGTCGATCTTCGATTCCATTTAAATCATTAAGGCATTCATCCTTACAAATTAAAATCAATCGATTTCTTCAAATTCAAATCATGAGTTCAACAGACCCGGTGGTTTCTAATTTAAATACCCAAAGTTTAGGACTAGATGAACTCATGGAAACAAACGGGTTAACTAAGAACGAGGTACTATCCATGCTTAGAACGCGTGCTATTTTATTGAAAACGAAGGATGAATTAACATCTATTTGTCCGAATTACCTTTCTACCCAATTGGCTAAACGATTTATTGATCAATTAGAGCAAGCATGTAATCAGAGCAAATATGAGCTCAATAATGTGCTTATAAAACTCCCGAAATTACGATAACACGAAGCTATTGCTCAAAATAATCATCTGGAAAATTCAGCAAATACAAGGATGTTTTTGACCGGGTGACACAGGTGTATAACCACCGAATATATTCCTGCTTCTCCATGTTTTCAGGAATAAACCCGTAATCAACAAAAACCGTTTCCCACTGTCCCCCCTGCGCTTTATGCGCTGTGATGCAATACGCATACTTAATTTGTAAGGCATTGAAATAGGGATTTTTAAGAATTAATTGGTATCGTTTTCGTTTATTTCGTTCACCAGGATAATCTTTCTCGATTTCAAAAAACAAGGTCCTCAAGCGATCCCTAGACAAATTTGGGGAATCAGCACTTAGTGTTTCTTTAAAACAAATGACATTCCGTTCCTTAGTAGGCTCACTAAAAAAGGTAGCCGCCACATGAATAAAATCAAAACCGTAGAGATGCTCTTCTCTTACAATTCGAACGATGTTCATCAGTTCTCCGTTTGCGATTAATCCCATTTCGGAATCCGCTGCCCAGAAATAATTATTTTTCACAACCATCAACCATTCACCCCGAACCAATGACTCTTCATACTGAAAGAGTCGATTTCTTATCTCATGGTTCCATTGTCCTGCCCGCTTGTTGGATATTGTTAACATAACAAAGGATTCATCGCCTTCGGATCGCGCAACCTCCAAAGCATCTAATAATTCTGAACCATTTATTCGCAAGACGTCTTTTCCAACCTTAGAAAAATAGGGAGGTTGCGGAACCTGAATCGATCTTAAAAAGGTCGCATTTGTGGTGATTTGCGAATGTGCGGCTTGACGAACAACTTCCGTAAGGGTATGTTCAAAAACACGGATCGATGAATAATGATGTGCTAAAAAGTCTTTCCTTAATGCGGGAGAATCTGTTTGTCCAACGGGCGGTAATTGTCCCGGATCACCAACCAACATGAGTGAGCATCCTTCCCCCGAATACACATAATTGAGCAAATCCTGTAACAAACTGCCTTCAGAATTACTAGATTCAATGCCAACCATGGAGGCTTCATCAACGACGAACAAGGTATGCTTATATAGGTTTTTTGCAAGAATCAGTGACGAACCTTCCACAGAATCACTCATGAAATAAATTAACTTATGAATGGTCGCCGAAGGAAAATTAGCATATGATGACATCACCTTTGCCGCTCTTCCCGTAGGAGCAATTAACTTTATTTTACGCTTTTCTTCTTTAAATACTCCGACCAAATGTGAGATAAGCGTAGTTTTCCCTGTTCCGGCATACCCTTTAAGTATGAAACACCGGTAGCTTGAATCTGATGAATCGAATTCATTAAAAATACGTAATGCTTCCTTTTGATCGGCAGTGAACTCCATATGCAAAGTTGATAATTTAAATCAGGATAATGGGTAAGATAAATAAATTGTAGCTTTGTAACTGATCTATGAATCAATCAATAGTTATATACGAACATTCAACTGTTTCCGTAATTACGGACCAAGGGATATTTTACCAGAGCATCAGATCAACTACCCCAGAGTTAATCTGTGAGGAGATAAAAAGTTTTATTAAAACTTCTACGAATTCTTCGTTTCTGCATGCGCCTGATTTTCAGCACCTAATTATTGGCGAAAATCATTTACTCTTACCGAGTGTTATGTTTGATGAAGCCTTATTAACTTCATATTATGAGCGAATGTATGACCAAGTTCCAGCTCATTCAACGCTTGAACATCACGTAAATGAACGCCAACAAATTCATATACTATATACCCTGCAATCCTGGTTAAACACCTTGCTTACAGAGCAATTTAATAACACCAATATTAACGTATTGCATGAAGTAATTCTATCTCGAAATCAGCGAGTAAAAACAATTCAAATTGACTTACATTTTTTTACGACACATGCCTACATTGGTATTCAACAGAAAGAAATACTTAGTGCATCAGAGTTGTTTGAATATTCAGAAATAGATGATGTTTTGTTTATGCTGCTAACGATTCTAACAAAACAACATATAAACCCAGTTGGGGGAAAAATTAGGTTAAGCTCGATTTCAACGGTGCATCCTGTAGGTAAGATTGAGCACCTATTGCAGAAACTTGACCTATTATCTGGGGTTGAAATTATTCACGAAACGAGTTACGACCTTATTACACCAACTACATGAGAATAATTTCGGGTCATTTAAAGGGAAGAACATTCAGTGTTCCGTCTAGCTTTCCTTCTCGACCAACAACAGATTTTGCAAAAGAAGGCTTGTTTAATGTGTTGAATAACCTCATTGAATTTGAAGGCTTAACTTTATTGGATTTATGTGTTGGCACTGGAAATTTATCCTTTGAATTTATTTCCAGAGGTGCGAGTTCAGTCACCTGTGTGGATAAAAGTCCAAAAGTAGCAGCTTGGCTAAGGAAAAATGCCGCATTATTAGATGTAAATGCTAAACTTGCTATACACACGCAAGATTGTATTTCCTTTCTTCAACGAACGACAATGCAATACGATATAATTATTGCAGACCCTCCGTTTGACTTGAAATTCCATAAGGACATCGTTCACGTAGTGCATGACCGAAATCTGTTGAAACCCGGTGGGTATTTAATAGTAGAACATGGCCGGCAAACTGATTTAAGTACAGAAACTAATTTTATCAATACACGTACATTCGGTAATGTTAATTTTAGTTTTTTTCAATGAGTAGAAAGCGAGCATTTTTCCCGGGATCGTTTGATCCATTCACCAAAGGCCATGAGGCGGTTCTTAAAAAGGCACTCTCACTCTTTGACGAGGTGGTTGTTGGAATTGGAGTTCATTCTTCTAAATCCGCGTATTTCACACTTGAGTCAAGGAAATCACACATTGAATCCCTGATGACAACAGATCGCATTAAGGTAATTTCGTATACGGGATTAACAGTAAATGCATGCAAGGCCAATCATTGCGATTTTATCGTCAGGGGACTTAGGGATACCAAAGACTTTCAATACGAGCGACCGATTGCATACCTCAATCAAGATTTAGGAGAAGTTGAAACGATATTCATACTTACCGAGCGCATAGATGCAGCTATTAATTCTACGATCGTTCGTGAGATACATCAAAACGCGGGAGAAATCTCAAAATTTGTAACCAATCCAATGATTTTGATTAAACAGTAGGCATGCAGACCAAACTTACATTTACTGGACTTTTCGCACTACTGTCGATACTAGTTTATAGTCAATTCCAGGTTATTGGCTTGGCTCCACAATTTGCAAATGAATCCATGTATTTATGGAAATATGAGGATTATTTAAGCGGTCGTTTGAGCCTACTTCAAGAAACCACCATTTCGGAGGATGGAGTTTTTAAATTCAATGGGCAAACATCGGGAATAACCAAGCTTGTTTTAGGAACGGAAGAGCTCAAGTCATACATCTACGTGCAACCCAAAGGGAATTACAAGGTTGAATTTGTATCAGAAAACCCTCAAAATCAATCATATAACCTAAAAGAAGAAATTGAATTGACGTTCTTCGACTTGGACAGCAATGACATTAATTTCAAAATATTGGGCTTTCAAGCATGGTTAGATAACTACATCAGCGATATTTATTTCGACAAGGATTTTAATCCCAGTTTGTTTTCAAAAAAAATAGGCATTCTAAAACTTGCATTAATGAAGGACGCCCAAGCGGATACTTCGTCTTACTTCCTTGATTTCATGAATTATAGCGTGGCAAGTGATGTAGACAACATCAACTTTGTTGGAGCACCATCTGAAATGGAAAAGTATTCGAATTATTTAGGAGATAATCCGATATTATATCAGCATGACTATTATATGGCTTATTTTGAGACCTTTTATAATCAGTATATACATCGCATTGAACCAGAACTAAGCAATAGTTTATTTAAAGCCTTTGCAGCAGGAAATTTAAACCTCAGTGATTCCTTGTTATCGAAGGACCCCTACGCATCCGTACCTGAATTACGATCATTAATTCGTATTTATATTTTAAAACAGGCATTAAACGACAATTTCTTACCGCGATCTGTCATCTTAAACAACCTAAAATTAATAAGTAAAGAAAGCATCTATCCCATACATAGAACGATTGCTCAAAATATTCTGGCTCAAATCCCATTAATCCAACAAGGCGGGACCTTTATATTTGAAACCATTAAGGGAACAAACGAAACTATTGATCTTCGTACATACAATGGCAAACACATTTATATCCATGCGTTTAATCCTTCCAATACCAAAGCGATAAGTGAATTGAGTATTCTTAAAAAACTTCACGCAAGCTACGGAAGCACCGTAGAAATCATTACATTATATGTTGATAAAGAAACCCTAAATGAAACGGAGCAACGTGCATTAAAGCAAATTACTTGGAAAAAAATTGGGTTGACCCGAGAAAATCCGATTTGGAACAATTTAGGTATACTCACCTTTCCTTATTACATCTTGTTAGATGATGATTTAAATGTCATTGCATCCCCGGCCCTCTCGCCTTCTCCAAACGGTAAATATGAAACCATCGAGAAAACATTTTTCGATCTTTCTAAACCTTAACTAGTTTTCAATCTTAGCAGAAAGTCCTTTTTCTAATAAGGTAAGGCATCTGGGTTCTAAGTCTTCATATGCCCCATGTTTTACCGCACATTTACCTCCATAATGAACAATATAAGCGCATTGTTCAGCAGCCATAAGCTCCATTTCGCATACGGTAACTAAGCAATCAATGACATGATCAAAGGTGTTGACATCATCATTGTATAAAATAAGTGCTAATTCAGATTGAACATCTGTTGCTAAAGCTATTGATTCACTTTCCTTTTCTTTCATAACAACTCCTTAGTCTTTAATAATCAAATTTAGTTTTTTCAATTGATCCGTTATCCGAATCTTTTCGGTTTCCGTACTTGGATAAAAGAGAATTCCTGTTCCCTCGTTGATCGAATTCGTCAATTGGAATGGAACGGTACCCCGTAAAGCAAAATCATGCGCAATGGTTAAATCAGCCATCGAACCACCCACAAATAGCTCGTCTATCGATTTTTCAGGAATCTCCGTAGCGTCGAAGTCCGCATAGAGTATCTGAAATAATGGAGAAATTTTTTCTTGATTCATGGGGGCTAATAGCAGCGCTTCATCAACCAGCACACACGGCTGTAACTGATTAAATTTAGCGAAATCTGAGATAGCCATGGTTCCGACGCGTTTTTTATATTGAACGCTAAGGTTCACAGGTTCTTCTGTTTTCACTCCCAGTAAATCTGTATTTACCGGTGTTAACTTCGTTTTTGAATCTTCCTTCATGAAGGCGAGCCCAAGTTCAGCTTCTTGGAAACTTACTGGGATCCCATCACGATAAGCCACAATAAACGCATCTGCATACCCTGTTACTCTCATTTCGTTTCGCCGAACCTTCGCATCCTTTAAGGAAGAAAATTTACCACTTGAATATTTATAATTCCCTGTTACGGATACACTATAGAATAAATCTGGAACCTTATTGAGTTTGCCATTATCCTCTTTCTTTAGCGAAGCTACCTGAACAGTATAAAAAATCTCCTTTGGCGTACTTTGAACGGAACCTTCTTGATTTATTGAATCTTTAAAATAGCTAAGTACTTCCGTTAACACATCCGCTTGTTCTCGCCTATTACACATTCCATTTTGCTCATATTGAATCGCCAGGTTATATGGAATCCGTTTACCATCACAATACGCAACAATAAACGCATCCTGATATCCGGTTTGCCTAATTAAGGTCCGTGCGGTTTTCGCTGTTTTTGAATCAACAAAAAATCCAACCAAATAAGCCGTTAAATTGTTTGTTAATTTCTCCCCTGAAACCGGTGAAAACTCCCTAAAGAAATACCCAGGAACTTTGTATCTAAATGCCCCTACTTGTACTCTAAATATTAATCCCATTGGCATTTGATTCAAAACAGGTAGTTTTCCACGTTGAACATTTGTTTCTCCTCCTACTTGAAACTCCAATGCTCGTTCATCTATTGCTACGATTGAGGTTTCATTCGAAGCAGACTTAGGCAGAATTTGCTTATCGAGTAAAGCCGAGAAATAGGTGTAATCAGGCATACTACGAAGCGTCCGATCCAACTCATTTTGCTGTTTTTCAATCGTTAACTTTTGTTGAACCAGTTCAATAAGTTCATTTCGAATGGCCGTTCGCTTTATGTCGTCTGTTTCTGTATATAATTCCTTTTTTAAGGTGCTAATCCGACCATTGAGCACATCACGTTGTAGGGTCAATTTCACTTGCTCCTTCATTACACTGACGTAGCGATCATACTCAGCTTTGGATGCATATTGTTCAATCAGTTCATCTGTAAGATCAATGTGTTCGGGTTCCTTAATTTCTCGTGTATCCTTAGCCTGTGTATCCGTTGAAAATACCTGAGTTAACGCTTGAATTGATTGGATGTCAATCTGTTGATTCAATGGCAAGGAGTTGTTTAATTGCTTTATTAATGTCATTGCATCTTGCGCCATATATTGCAGTTCAAGCGGAGTATATAAAGCATTCATTCCTTTTTCACCCATCAATTGACTCAGTTGAATGAGTTCACTCGTGAGATTCAGTTGATTCTTGATCGCTTTTAATGCGTTTGTCTCCTGAAATACTAAGGGAAGCTTATCAAGCATATTCATCTCCGTAACCACCTCTTCCTTGATTCCTTCCAGGATTTCAGTCTTTTTCAACTCCGTTTCTATGGTTGGGTTCGTCGTAGTTTCTTGTGTTCGTGTTTGCGCAACGCCGTTCGTAGGTTCTGTTGCTCCGGTCGTTGGATTTGTGGTAGTTTCTTGTGTTCGTGTTTGCGCTACGCCGTTCGCAGGTTCTGTTGCTCCAGTCGTTGGATTGGTGGTAGTTTCTTGGGTTCGTGTTTGCGCTGCGCCATTCTTAGGTTCTGTTGCTCCGGTCTTTGGATTGGTGGTAGTTTCTTGTGTTCGTGTTTGCGCTGCGCCATTCGTAGGTTCTGTTGCTCCTGTCGTTGGGTTTGTAGTGGTAGTTTCTTGGGTTCGTGTTTGCGCTGCGCCGTTCGTAGGTTCTGGTGCTCCAGTCGTTGGGTTTGTCGTGGTTTCTTGGGTTCGTGTTTGAGTTACGCCGTTCGTAGGTTCTGTTGTTCCGGTCGTTGGATTTGTGGTAGTTTCTTGTGTTCGTGTTTGCGTTAAGCCATTCGTAGGTTCTGTTGTTCCGGTC
>JBEIDV010000035.1:0-13810 GCA_040383285.1 Crocinitomicaceae bacterium
ATGTCGAAAGTTGGTACGCTCGGAACACATTCCGATTTAAAAACATCCCTAGGATTTGATAACGCCTCGGCAGAATATTGGAATTTAGCACCGGACGAATTGGTTCGTGCCACGCTTGATCGCGGACAAGGTAAATTAGCTACAAACGGCGCATTAGCCATTGATACTGGGAAATTCACCGGAAGGTCGCCCAAAGATCGATTTATTGTAAAAGACGCCCAAACCGAAGATGCGGTATGGTGGGGTGATGTTAATATTCCTTTTGCTTCAGATGCCTTTGATCGCCTGTATGATAAAATGCGCGCTTACGCTGAAGGTAAAGAATTGTTCATCCGTGACGGTTATGCCTGTGCTTCTCCAACATATCAATTGAATCTTCGGGTAGTAGCAGAATATCCATGGTCGAACCTATTCGCATACAACATGTTCTTGCGCCCCTCCGCAGAGGAATTGAATACCTTCAATCCGGAATGGCATGTCATCTGTCTTCCCGGGTTTTTAGCTGACCCCGCTGTGGATGGTACCCGACAAGCTAATTTTGCGATTTTGAATTTTACACGCAAAATGATTTTAATTGGCGGAACGGGATACACCGGAGAAATTAAAAAAGGAATTTTTTCCGCCTTGAATTTTATTCTTCCGCACCAAAAGAATGTGCTTTCCATGCATTGCTCTGCTAACATTGGTAAAGACAACGATACTGCGATTTTCTTTGGCTTGTCTGGAACCGGAAAAACAACACTTTCTTCCGATCCGAATCGCCGCTTAATCGGTGACGATGAGCACGGATGGGCACACGATGAGGTATTCAATTTTGAAGGCGGATGTTACGCTAAAACCATCGATTTGAGTCGTGAAAAGGAACCGCAAATCTTTGATGCCATCAAGCCAGGCGCCCTGCTAGAGAACATTGGCTTTAATGAAGGAACCAACGAACCGAATTATGCCGATGGATCAATAACAGAAAATACCCGTGTTTCGTACCCGATCTTTCATATCGACAACATCGCGCGCCCTTCCATTGGAACTGCACCTAAAAACATTTTCTTTTTAACGGCAGATGCGTTTGGCGTGTTGCCTCCAATTGCTCGCCTAAGCACCGCGCAGGCTATGTATCACTTTATGTCAGGGTATACCGCGAAAGTAGCGGGTACAGAGGTTGGAATTACTGAACCTACCACTACCTTTTCAGCAGGCTTTGGCGCAGCATTTCTTCCGCTTCATCCCGCGAAATATGCAAAATTGTTAGGAGATAAATTAGCAGGGACAGATATTCGCGTGTGGTTAATCAATACCGGTTGGACCGGTGGTAGCTATGGGGTAGGGAGTAGAATGAAACTTTCCTATACCCGCGCCATGATTACTGCAGCCTTAGAAGGTAAGCTTGATTCGGTGGATTTTGAAACCCTACCCATGTTTGAATTAGCTATTCCTACCTCATGCGAAGGGGTGCCTTCGGAACTACTGAACCCACGAAATACATGGGAAAATAAAGAGGAATACGACGCTACGGCAGAACGTCTTGCGGAAAAGTTTGTAACGAACTTCAAGAAATTCGAGGCAGAAACAGCGCCTGAAATTCTTGCTGCGGCACCTAAGGTCTTAAATTAGTCCATCAACCAACCACGATAGAGCCCTGCGCAAGCGGGGCTTTTTTTATTTTTGTAAAAAAAACAAGGTGGACCATCTCCAATATCTCGAAACAGAAGCCATAGAAATTTTACGCGAAACTGCGTTTCAATTTGAGCGTCCTGCGCTACTGTTTAGTGGGGGAAAGGACAGTATTTGCATGGTTCACTTGGCTCGTTTAGCATTCGCTCCGCATCCCATTCCCTTTACCTTATTGCACATTGATACCGGTCATAATTTCACGGAAACCTTAACGTTTCGGGATGAACTTGTGCATTCCATGGGCTTGTCCATCGAAGTACGATCCGTAGTTGAAGCGATGCGCAAACGTGAGAGTCCCGAACCATAGGCGAAATTCCCCTCACGGAATGCCATGCAGAGTTTCGCCTTACTAGATGCTATTCAAGAACTGAATATCGATGCCTGCATTGGAGGAGGTAGACGGGATGAAGATAAAGCGCGGGCCAAAGAACGGATTTTCTCCTTTCGCGACCACGAAGGAACGTGGAATCCCTTGAGTCAACGGCCGGAACCTTGGAACATGTTAAACGGCAGAATAAATCCCGGCGAAAATGTGCGCGTATTTCCACTCTCGAATTGGACTGAACTTGACTTATGGAACTACATACAACGAGAACAAATCGCCTTGCCAAGCTTGTATTTTGCACATGAACGACTCTGCTTAGAACTCCCTGATGGTGCATTGATGGCGTATAATCCCTATGTGCGCTTAGAATCAACGGATACATTGGTAGAGTGTAGTGTAAGATTTCGAACCATCGGCGATATGACCTGTACTGCGGCAATTCCCAGTATGGCAGGTTCGGTGGAAGAAGTCATAGCGGAATTGAATCAAACTCAAATTTCTGAGCGTGGAGCAACTCGCTTGGATGACCGCATCAGCGAAGCGGGAATGGAAGATCGAAAACGACAAGGATATTTTTAAGGGAAAACAAAAATGCGAATACTGAAGGTTTTTACGTGCGGTAATGTGGATGATGGGAAAAGTACCTTGTTGGGTCGCTTGCTCTTAGACAGTGATTCCATTTCTGTCGATATCCTACATCAGCTCACGGAGCAGGGGGGAGGTGTGCCAAACCTGGCCTTGTTAACCGATGGCTTGCGTGCAGAACGAAGCATGGGAATCACCATCGATGTCGCCTATAAATTTTTCACTACCAAGCATACGAAGTATATTCTAGTAGATACGCCCGGGCATCAGGAATATACCCGAAACATGTATGCAGGGGCCTCAGAATGTGAGATAGCCCTGGTGCTCATTGATGCGCAAAAACCCATCGAGGCGCAAACGAGAAAGCACCTCGAAATCATGGAAACGCTTGGGATAACGCATTTGATAGTAGCGGTGAATAAAATGGATGCTGTTGGTTTTGAACAGGCCGTATTTTTGGAGCGACAATCCGAGGTGAAGACTGTGCTCAACCCGCTAGAAAACCAACACCTGCATTGGATTCCGATTAGCGCCTTAGCAGGAGAAAATGTGGTAAAAAGTACCCAGGCTATGCCGTGGTATACGGGGCCAAGCATCCTTGAATGCCTTGAATCCATTCCCACGTTAAACGAAACGCATAGCGATATGCCACTGCTTGAAATTCAAGGAATTTACGAGGGGGCAGCCTATGGAAAAGTGCTCCAAGGAACAATAGATCTTAAAAACACCTGGCATCGAGGAACGCAAACCTTGGGATTTAAGGAATGCTATGTAAACGGAACCCCAACGGCAGTTGCAGCGTCAGGAGATCAAGTCACTGTTCAGGTATCTGATATAAATGTTGTGGAACGCGGACAACAATGGGGCGCAGAAGCGCCATTACTTTTTAAGGAATGTACCGTAGAACTTTGTTGGATGGGTGAAGCCATGGAGCCGGGCACCATGGAGTTTATACTTCGGAGAGGTACCGCGGAACGCCGGGCACGAGTAGACTTTCCAAAACACATAAACCCGAATGATATCCAGCACATTAACATGAGTTTATCGGCTCCCATCGATGTGCTCATGAAACGCATAGCGGCTAAAAAAGAGCGTATTATTCTGATTGACGCCCTGACGAATGCCACCGTGGCTGCAGGGATTATTAAATCAATAGCATGATAAAAGCAACAAGCGTAGATCAATATTTAGTAGACGGGTGTGGACGCTGTAGCAAAGGGGGCACGCCTTCTTGCACCGTACATACCTGGCACCAGATTTTAGTGGGTATGCGGGAATTGGCCAAGGAATGTATGCTCACCGAAGAAGTTAAATGGTCAGTTCCTTGCTATACCCTTAAAGGTAAGAACGTCCTCATGATTCATGCGTTTAAGGAATATTGTAGTATCATGTTTATGAAGGGCGCCTTATTAACGGATCCGGAAAATATACTGCATCGGCAAACAGAAAATGTAACCGCGGGACGTCAATTGCGCTATACGTCCTTGGAAGGATTCATGGAACAACGGGATTTAGCCAAAGCCTTTATTGTGGAGGCGATTGCGCTTGAAAAAGGAGGGGCGAAAGTTCCAACGCGTGCGCAGGAAGATCCGGTGGTCGATGAATTGAAGGAGGCGTTTGCACAGGATGAAGCGTTTAAGAACGCATTTTATCAACTCACACCAGGAAGGCAACGCGCGTATTTATTGCATTTTGCCCAACCAAAACAGGCCGAAACACGCGCTTCACGCATTGTAAAATGCATACCCTTGATCATGCGCGAAGAAGGCTTGCATGATGCCTACCAGAACCGGAAAAAATAGACAAATGAAACTCATACTTTTAACATTTTTGATGCTGGCTTTCCTAGGGTTTGGCTTGACCATTTTTCTTGGAATATGGTCGTTTAAAAAGAGAATTTCTTGGATTAAATCGTTCATTTTTATTGCCTTATACGGAATCTTTTGCATTGGAATATTGGTCTTTATGACTGAGCGCAGGGCCCCGAAATTAATCAAGCGAATTCCCGTGATACGTACCATCGAGGCCAAACGAAGCTGCGATTGCACATGGTCTTCCCTTGCGCTGAAAAAAGACGATTATCCAACGAAGCATAAGCCTGCAGCGCAACGCATAAGCAATCAAATGTACATTCGAAATGAAGCCTTGAGGAATAAATGGATTAATAAGGGTCGATTAGTTCCAGTGGAGGAAATGGAGGGCTTTGGCATATCCGACCTTGATTTCAGCACTGCCCATTTAACGCCCTTGGCGAAAAAACGCTTATATGAGCTGGGAAAGCGCTTTAGAGCGGGCATTGAAAATCCGGATGAAAAAATGAGTTATTTTATGGTGAGTTCCATTACGCGAAGTCAACTGCAGCAAACTCAAATTTGCGAGCGATACCCTAATGCATGCACAAAAGACCATTCGCCTCATTCCTATGGCGTTGCATTTGATATTTATAGGTTGCATAGCCGGAATAAAAACTGTAATGTAGGCATGAAGGCATTAGAAAAAGTACTCCAAGAAATGCAGAAGGAAGGAAAGATTCTATTGTGTGCAGAATCAAAATGCATACATGTCACGGTGTGTGGGTAGCCCGCACCTTAGGTTGTAAAAGGTTTTATTTAAGCAGGTTGTCAATGATCTTCTTCAGGTAGGCCACTTCTTCCTTGAGTGTTTCAATTTGCAGCTTATAAAGATCACGTTCCTCATTAACGAGGGTATTGTTTTGAATAATTAAGCCGTTTCCGGTTTGGTTGTGCATCACATTGAACACCATGCTTTCATTGAAAGAAATAACATCCTCAGGTTTCATGCCTAATTCACCAGCAATGCGAGCTAACTTGCTGTAAGTAATTTCCGTTTCTCCCAATTCCAAGCGACTATACGCACTTTGAGTAACACCGATTACGGAAGCCATATGCTCTTGGGTTAAGTTCTTAAGTTCCCGAAGCTTCTTAATCTTGGTGCCAATGTTCAAGTTGTCCATAGGATGTATTTTTTACGAAGATAGGATAAACTTCATAAACTAGAATTTCTTCGAATGAATTATGAGATTTTATGTCATATCATATTTATTAAAAGAAATAATTTTATTTGCTTAATTCTACTAAATCTTATTATTTATGAAAAACATGAAATTTCTTTGCTTAGTCTTTTTACTGATTGGTTTTAAATCATTAAATTATTCAAGGACCATCAATTGTGTTAATCCTAATAAAGTGACGCTATGTTTTAATCAAAATGAAACTATGGTTCAGGCATATGTGCAGAACAGGGGACAATGGGTTCAAGGTTACGTTTTTATATCAAGTGGTTATGTTACTCGAGTTCAATTTCCTGATTTGGTTGATGGTGGAAGGGTTATATCAAGAGCTCAACTGTATCAGAAATTGTTACCAATTAATCTCAGCCCAAACAGTCCGCTTGCGATTAATAATAATTTTACAAGTTACATTGATATACCTAATTATGGACGAGCATACTTTAGCTATTAGATATTATTATAGGTAAATGAGAGTAATAATTGTTTTATTTGCGTTGTCATTTGGACTTCCAAAATTGGGTACTTGTGTCACTACAAGGGGTTTTATTTCCAAGGTTGAGATAGTCTACTTATGTCATGGTCAAGAGTCAGTAAGGTACCATTCAAGAGCAAATTGTCGTGGTTTAAATAATTGTTCAACACAAATTGAAAGAACGCACATTCATCATGCGCTTAGAATAGGCAGAACAGCTTGTCAAATATGTTATTAAGTCATTGTGTATAGAAATGAAAATCAATTCATGGAAACATGATTACAATTTTTTTCAACCTCATAGTTCTCCGGATGATTTAACACCTGAAGAATTTACAAACCTGCACTCATATTCATCTGGATTCTCTAGTTCTAACATGTCCTAAGAATTGGGGGAAGTCTACCTAAGGAATAAGGTTTTGTCCCCCACATTTTCCTATCTTCCTGTATGCGAAGTGTGTTATGTTCTTCTCGCCTTGGCCTTCGTTTTTGTGGGTCGTTCTCAACAGATAGCAACGATTCCGTACGATGAATCCCTGTTGGTTTCCCATTGCAAAACCCATAAGGTTTTGATCTTGAGTAACTTGGTTTTAGATTAATAATTTATTAAATTAATATTAATGTAAGTCAGGCAGTAACCATTGAAAAGCGTTATTTTAACTACCTTTGCGCTAATGATTAAATCACTACTCGTACTATTTTTTATTTGTTCGACCACCTTGTTATTTGCGCAATCTTACAATTTCTATTTTGGGAATATTCACGCGCACTCCGGATATTCAGATGGAAACAAAGACAGCTTAACGTCGGGGATGTATACGCCTTATCAAGATTTTCTCTACGCGAACGAGTCTGAATACATCGATTTTTACGGCATTTCTGAACACAATCACAGCGCGGCAGGTATGGCGAGTAAACAGAATTATTACAACGGAGTAGCCGATGCAGAACTTGCAACCATAGAAGATACCTTCATTGCGCTGTACGGCATGGAATGGGGGATCATCTCTCAGGGGGGTCATGTCCTCATTTATGGATACGACAGTTTAATTGGTTGGGAGAATAATTTATACGATGAATATGTGCAACCCACCGATTTTCAAGGCTTATGGAATGTAATCAATAGCAAACCGAATTGTTTTGGATACCTAGCGCATCCACAAGCGGCGGATTTTGATTCTTTATTAATTAAACCGTGGGATTTTAATGCCGACCAAGCGGTCGTAGGAATGCCGTTTCGAAGTGGTCCTGCCTTTTCACAAAACTTTACCTACAGTAATCCGTCTACCAGTTCGTATTGGACGCGTTACACGCAATTGTTAAAGCAAGGATATCACGTTGGGATTGGTTTAGATCATGATACCCATTACAGCGTGTTTGGTCGTTCCCAGCAGGGGAGAATGGGCTTGTTAGCTCCGAACCTTACGAAGAATGATATTATGTATGCCTTACGGAAAATGCATTTTTATTCCACCGACGATTGGAATTTCAGACCGGATTTTCGCATCAACGAGCAACCGATGGGGAGCATCATAGAACAAGCTGGTAATCCAACTATTTTTATTGATTGCATCGATTTAGACCTCTCTGAACCGATTAATTACATTTCCATTTATTATGGTGTCCCTGGCAGCGGTCAGCAAGCAACCCTGCTCACGCAAGTTGGCGCACAAAATACGGTGTCTTATAATCACCCAATTCAGAATGGCGAAACGTATTACTATTATGCCCGCATTGTGCAGCTGGATGGCGACGAGATCTTTACTTCTCCCATTTGGTATACGCGCAATGACGGTCAAACGGAAGTGGTGCCCGCAGTCCATTTTTCGGTGCTTTCAAATCCCGTATGTGTGGGTGAACCGGTAGAATTAACCTACGACGGCACCGCAGGAACCAATTCCTATTTTTGGTCTTTTTCTGCTGGAGTAACTCCTGAATATTCTACCCTAGCGAATCCGCAAGTGACTTTTACGCAAGCGGGAACCTATCATGCAACCTTGTATGTGGAGAATAGTGCGGGATCTGGATTTTACACCATGCCAATTACGGTTGAAGGATGTGCTGGGGTACTAGATCACGGCTTAGGTTATAAAATTTATCCAAATCCAGCAACAACGCAGCTCACCATTGAAGTGGATGCCGAGGCAGCCATTGAAGAAATCGCCTTAATTGATGCTATGGGAAGAGTTTTCTTGCGACAATCCCTTGAAAATCAAGGTTCAACCACCTTGGACATCAGTGCCTTTCCATCTGGAATGTATGTGATTCAATTGCTTGGATCCACGCAGCGCATTACAGAATCGCTCTGGATTCAGAAGTGAGGTTTACGCATAGAAGCTAATTTATATCCCTGGGTGCGGATTTAAATCTGCACCCAGGGATTAATTCCACCCAGGGATTAATTGCACCCGATGAGTTCAGTTTTTGATTTAGTTTATTTCTAACCATTTCCAACCTTTTCAGTCTTCCAGTTGTTCTATGTGTAAACCACCCCTATGAAACGTTTTTTTACTTGGCTCATTGTTGGAGTATTCCTGTTGATTGGGCTTAATTCATTTTACATGTCACGAATAGAAAAACCAGCGTACACTGTTGAACGTGTGCTAGAAAATAAGGTAGAAATCAGAGCCTATTCGGCTATGGTTGTAGCCAAAACATCCCTAGGAGGAGCATCCTTTGATCAATATGGTTCGCAAGGATTCCGCAGCATTGCCTCATATATCTTTGGGAATAATCAAAACAAGCAGAAAATTGCCATGACCTCTCCCGTTATTATGGAGCAAGGATCCGAGGCAAGCATGTATTTCGTGATGCCGAAGCAATACGCAAAGAATGAGTTGCCAAACCCGAACTCCGCGAACGTCAACATCACGGAAGTAGGTGCAAAGCGCTTGGCGGTTATTCGCTTTGGCGGATGGGCCAACGACAAACGCATTGAAAAACACCAGCTTAAATTGAAACAAATTTTGGATGAAGCCAAGATTTCTTACAAGGAACCATTTTTGTTCATGGCTTACAATGCGCCTTGGGATATCATTGCCAGACGCAACGAAGTGGCTGTGGAGTTGTGATTTAACTGGGGGCCCCTTCGACAAGCTCAGGGCCCCCCAATTATTCTCAACCGGTCCCTGAGCCTGTTGAATGACCGGTCCCTGAGCCTGTTGAATGACCGGTCCCTGAGCCTGTCGAAGGGCCGGTCCCTGAGCTTCTCGAAGGGCGGTTATTGTTGCTTACATTTTGATTTTATCTTCAATTCTTCCAAATTCCCATCGATTAGCGCTATTTTCTTTGCTCTAGTCCACTTTTGTATTTGTTTTTCTCGTAGAAACGCCAAATATATTCGATTAAATTTCTCATAGTATACCAATTTCACGGGCTGATGTTTTCGCGTGTGGTTTGAGCCTAGGCCTAATTGGTGTTGCATCAACCTAAGCTCAAGATTTTTTGTGCTTCCCGTATAATAACTTCCATTCCCACATCTCAATATGTACATGTATGCAACCATTGTATTTCGTTGATAAAAGAGTTGATTTGTATGTCATTGTACCGGTCCCTGAGCCTGTCGAAGGGCCGGTACCACATATAGAAATGCTGTCAAAAACGAATAAAATCAACTTTATTGTGCAATCACCGGCAAGCGATAATAGTGTCCGTTCAAGCGGATAAATGCAAATGAAGTTTGAAGTGAGAACGTTATGGCGTCCTTGGTTGCATCCTGTAGTTTTAGTTCAAGTACTTTACCCGAATAATCAAAGGCCATGATGTCGAATTGATTTATGTTATTGCCTTCAATGTGCCATTGTTGTCCATCAAGTGCTTGGATTGAAATTTGAGATTCAAGTGCCGAAATCCCGTTTGACCCAACGCTTATTTGCATAGAATCTATAGCTTGTCCGCAAGGGCCTGTAGCCGTGCAGGTGACCCAATAACTGCCGTTTGCAAAGGTATGTGCTACCTGGTTTCCAGTTCCTGTTTGGTTATCTCCGAAATCCCACGAGATCTGATCGCAATGGTTGCAATTCGCTTCAAAAAGATAGCCGCCAGGAATTCCTCCCACTTGTGCACTGATTGCTACGTTCGTTAAAGAATCCGGATGGCTTAGCATCCACGTATCCATACTATCAAGCACCACGAGGTTTGCCGCATCAACTAAGTGTTGAGCCGTGATCGCATCCAGTCCAGCTGTGTAGGCAAGGTTCGGTGTAATGGCTTTGTGGAATAAGGAAACGTAAAAAACAGAGGCCGCTAAATACGTACCCGCCACCGACGGATGTGACCCATCTCCAACATACAACTGAATGCTGGGATGTGTTTCTCGAATATATCGCCATGCTGATCCCACAGGACTCACTCCCGCGTTGCTTGAATCTGCAATACGCAAATAAGCATCACGCAATCGCGCGTTCATTTTGTGAAAGGTGTTGATGCTATCCCATTGCGGGTCACCAACTTCTCTTCCCCAGGTCATAAAGTAGTTAACCTGTGCACATTCATAGTTAGCGTATACCGAATCGGCGAGTTGCATGGCAAAAGGTATGGATTGCGTGTTAACTTGCCCAAAAGGAAACGACGGTTCTTGACTTTGTCCTTGAATCACCACATAATCCCACGCTTGTGCATTAATTTTTTGATAAGTAACTGGATCTTGGGAATGCATTTGAAAGGTATATCCGCCGTTAGTTTTTGAATCTACATTCACTTGATCACCCATTGCTGCGGCGAGTTGAACGAGCGTACCAGGCAGGTCATTCGCATAGGTGTAGCTGTTCCCAATGAATAGTACATTTAACTGCTGCTGAGCGAATCCAAGCGATGTAACGAAGAGGATGAGTATTAATAAAGGCTTTTGCATATGCTATTTTTTTCTTCCGTAAATTTACAACATGAATCCTTTTGTTCACATCCGATTCCTAGTTTTAATAAGCGCCTTGTTTACATTGAATTCGTATGTTGCTCAATTTCAATTCAATTACAACGATTCTATTCCCGTAATTAAATTAGGGAATACCCTCAAGTTTCCATGGGCAGGAGGCATTAACTATGCGCAATTTTCTGAGCTGGATTATGATTACGACGGTGACATGGATTTGATTTTGTTGGATCGAAGCAACGACCAAATCCGGGTGTTTGAACATCGGATTCAAGGAGCTGCACATTCCTATCAATTCAACCCCTATGGCGATGCCTTGTTTCCTTCAGATGTGCGCTATCGAATGTTTTTGGCAGATTATAATTTGGATGGGAAAAATGATTTGTTTACCTATGGAATCGGAGGTGTAAAAGTTTATCGAAATGCCGGCAACAGTGGGGTAGGATTGCAATGGGTGCTTGAAAAGAATTTACTCTATTCAGATTATAACGGCATGTTCATGGGGCTCTATGTAAGTTCTGCAGATATCCCAGCCATTGTGGATGTAGATGGAGATTCAGATTTGGATGTATTAACCTTTTCCATTGCCGGAGATCATTTGGAGTATCACAAGAACATGTCCAAAGAACTCTATGGTCATTGCGACAGCTTGGTTTTTGTGCTTAAAAACAAATGCTGGGGTGGATTCAGAGAGGAAGTTACTTCTAATGCCATTACCCTGTTCGATGCGGGGAGTTTGTGCACCACGGGAAATGTGCCGAATCCGCAGTTACCGGTAATCACTAAACCCGAAGAAGAAGAAAAAGCCCATGCGGGGTCGACCGTGTTGGCGCTTGATTTAGATAACAGTGGTGTGCTTGATTTATTGATTGGAGATGTAGCCTATGGGAATTTGAACAAGTTGATGAATGGTGGAACTAATCCGAATACGAATTCGCAGATGATTTCCGTAGATCCCAATTTCCCTTCAAATTCGGTATCCTTGGACCTCCAGTTGTTTCCGGGTGCATTTTATTTGGATGTGGATTTTGATGGGAAGAAGGATTTGCTTTGTAGTCCGAATGCCAAAGGCACTTCTGAGAATGAACAAAGTGTATGGAAGTACAAGAATCAGGGGTCGGTATCTGTTCCAAATTTTATCTATGAAACCGATGCCTTCCTTCAACGCGACATGATTGAGCATGGCATTGGATCCGTTCCGGTGTTTGCCGATGTCACCAATGACGGCCTACCTGATTTGTTCGTAGCTAATTATTTTGCATACAAACAGACGCTATTAACTGAATCACGAATCGCCTACTATAAAAATACAGGAACCTTAGCGAACCCGGTTTTCACCTTTGTCGATAATGATTTCTTGAATCTTAGTCAAGCCAATCTTGGGTTTCGTATCATGCCAACCTTTGGCGATTTAACAGGGGATGGAAGGCCTGAATTAATTTTAGGATTAGAGGATGGTTCTTTGAGGTATTATCCGAATCAAAGTACAGGCGTTTCCCCAGTTTTTGGTGCAGCCCAAACCCAATTCCAAGGGATTGATGTTGGACAGTTTGCTGCGCCCCAATTGTTTGATTTGAATAAGGACAACGTGTTGGATTTGGTAATCGGTGAAAAAACCGGAACACTACAATATTTTCAAAATACCGGAACGGCAGCGCTTCCAATATTTACCTTAGTTGATGCAAGCCTTGGAGGCATTGATATCGTGACATCCACCCCAGATGGTTTTCCGCAACCTCATTTCTTCCGTTGGCAGGATACTACGTATGCAATGATCGGGGCCTATGATGGGAAAATTCGGTTTTATGACAGCATCGATAATCACCTAAGCGACACCTTTAACTTGCGTGCCGTTCCATTTCTTGGACTCGAGCTTGGATCGTTTTCCGCTGTTGCTGTAGATGATATCGATCACGACGGTCGCTTGGATTTGTATGTTGGACAAGATTTAGGTGGATTATTTCGATTAGAGCACGAAGCTGGGAGTAATTTAAGTCAAACTGAATTAATTGACCCTGCCATAACATTGTACCCTAATCCAACGCAACATGATATCACGATTAAATCATCGGTTAATTTGGGGCGAATCACCTTGTTTGATCTTTCGGGAAAATGCATATTGGATTATACCTGTGATTCAATGAACTGTACTTTACCCTTAACGGATGTTAAACAGGGTGTTTACCTGATATTTCATGCAGGAAAACCGATTGGAAGGGTCGTGAAACTTTAATTGAATTTACGTGACATTACTTCACCGCAATGCGATACATTTCTTGTCCGTTCAGGGTTCCAACTAATTCATCGCCTATGGCAATCGGACCAACACCCGCAGGGGTTCCGGTAAAGATTAAATCTCCGGTTTTTAGCGTGATGAATTTTGAAACATACGCAATGATTTGGTCGATGTTAAACAACATCATGGTGGGATTTCCATGCTGTTTGTGTACGCCGTTTTGATGAAATTCAAAGGATAGCGAATCAAATGCTTCAGGGGTAATTGGAATCCATTGGGATGACACCACGGCGCTTTGGTCAAAGGCTTTCGCTATTTCCCATGGGAGTCCCTTGGCTTTACATTCGGCTTGAAGGTCGCGGGCTGTAAAGTCAATTCCAAGTCCAACACTGCTATAATATTTGTGTGCAAAAGCTGGGTCGATGTGTTTGCCTACACGATCAATCTTAACTACCAGTTCACATTCATAATGAATTTCGTTTGTGAATCCTGGAAAATAAAAGACGTCATCTTTTAAGAGTGCGGTATCGGGTTTCATGAAGAATACGGGAGCACTTGGCAGTTCTGCTTTCATTTCTGCGGCATGATCCGCATAGTTACGTCCAATGCAAATGATTTTC
>JBEIDV010000036.1:0-13757 GCA_040383285.1 Crocinitomicaceae bacterium
AATCGATGAGGAAGCGATGTTTGCCTTAGCGAAACGCCATGGGAAAATTATGATAGTTACCGAAGAGTCTACCGAGTGTACCTTTGGATTGAGTTTGCTGGGGAGAATTCAACAACATTGTTTTCAATCCCTCGATGCGCCGATTGCCCTTGTGGGTTCTGTAGATACTCCTGCTATTCCGTTGAATTCAGGGTTAGAAGCAGCCATTTTACCAAATGCCCAAAAAGTCGATAGCGCGTTACGTCAATTACTAACTAATTAATTATGGAATTTAAAGAGATAATCGAACACGTAGCTACTTTTCATACGTCTTTTGGAATAGAAAATAATCTAAGGCCAACCCTATTAGATGAAGCGGGTTCGCGCTTGAGGTTTGAGTTAATGAAAGAAGAAAACGAGGAATACTTAGAGGCGACCAAACATGGCGACATGGTTGAAATTGCGGATGCATTAGGGGATCAATTATATATCCTTTGCGGCACTTTGTTGCGACACGGGCTTCAGCATAAAATCGAAGAGGTCTTCCTTGAGATTCAACGCTCGAACATGAGTAAACTAGATGCCGATGGGAATCCAATTTATCGTGAAGATGGAAAAGTGTTAAAATCGGAGTTGTATTTTAAACCAGATATTCGTTCTGTATTAAATTCGTGAGTTATTCACGTTGGTCTATGGATTAAAATTCAAGGACGTCTGTTCATCCCCTTGGAATGAAGATAACTTTGTTTCTTTTTTATCATGTTGGACCTTACCTTGTTTTTTCAACCTGCTTCCCCTGTTAATGCTCCTGAGGGAGCCTTGTATCATCGAGTTCATTTTTCTCCCGAATCAGCGGAAGAGATTGATCGCAATTCCATATGTATTTTTCATGTAAATGAATACCGAGGCCGAGGTGAGGAACATCAACCCATATTAGATTTTCGTTCAACCTATTACTCCTTGTTTCCAGGGCAAGACTGGAATTTGAATATATACGATTTGGGGGATATGAATCCTGGAGCAACACCGGAAGACACCTATTTTGCAGTTCAAACGGTCGTGGCGGAATTAATTAAGAATAATTGCATTCCAGTGTTAGTTGGGGGTTCTATGGATTTATTACATGCAATCTCTGTGGGTTATGAGGTTACCGAACAATTAATAAACATTTGTGCGATAGATGAACGGATTTCATTGGGTAAACCAGATGAAGAAATTTCTAGCGATGGATACCTCAGCAGCCTCCTACTCAGGAGGCCTTGCTATTTATTTAATCATGCAACCATTGGATTACAGCCCAATCGAAACAATCCAATGAATCTCGACCTATACGACAAACTCTATTTTGATGTGTGTCGCTTGGGTGCCTTTAATACGGATTTTAAAGTTGCTGAACCCATCTTAAGAAATTCTGACATTATTGGAATGAACCTAGAAGCGCTCAAAGCATCAGAACGCATGATGGATATGGCAAATCCAAATGGCTTTACTGTAGAACAGTTTTGTCAAATCGCGAAATATAGCGGGATTTCAGATAAACTTTCATGCTTCGGTATTTTTAATCCAGCGCATACCCAAGGACAAGATGCGGCCATTGTTGCACATGTTCTATGGTATTTAATCGATGGGTTAGAATCGCGAAAAGGCGATTTCCCAATTGGAAGTAAAAAAGAATACATGCGGTTTACCGTAGTTATGGATAATGAATTCGAAGAGTTGGTATTTTATAAGAGTAACAAATCCGATCGCTGGTGGTTAGAGGTTCCTTATCCACCGTCTGAACATGTTAAATTTGAACGTCACCACCTCGTTCCATGCAACCAGCGAGATTATGAAAATGCCATGAATAATGAATTACCCGATTTGTGGTGGCGCACCTATCAAAAATTGGGGTAAATCGTATTAATTTTTACATTTTTTTTGATTTTCAATTTTTTCGCTAACTTAGCAAGCATTTTAGACCCTAATTGTGGGGTTTAAACTGTAACCTAAACCGCAAGTTAAATAAGTATGTCATTGAGATTCAACATTTTATCAGTGCTTTTTTGTTTGGCGATCAGCTACACATTCGCACAACAAGATAAGTTGCTAACGCACTTTATGTATGATCGTATGTCGGTGAATCCGGGAGAAACTGGATTAGATGACGGTATTTGTGCCACAACCATTTATAGAAACCAATGGGATAAAGTGAATGGGGCGCCAAATTCAGCGGTGTTGAATGTCGCTGCGAACATGAACCGGTTTTTTCCAGGTGGCCTTGGGCTAAGTTTCTATCATGATGCCATAGGTTTTTCACGTCAAAACAACTTATTGTTAAATTATTCATATCCTATAAACCTGGGTAATATTGGCGTACTTGGTGCTGGAATTGGCGTTGGTATGATGTCGTACGCAATGAATCCTGCGTGGATTCCGCCACAAACCTTAAATGACCCGTCGTTGCCAGGAAATGATTTTAGCGCAATCAATTTGGATTTGAACTTCGGATTGTATTTGAAAGGAAGAAATTATTATGCGGGACTTTCATCTACGCATCTTAGTGAATCCGAGATTTTAAGTAACTCTACCTTTGGTTTGGATCCAGCAGGGTATTCAACCGCGCGTCACTATTACGTAATGGGGGGGTACAAAATGCCAAATGTTGGTCCAGGTGCCCTGGATTTTAACATGATGATGCGAACTGATTTGGTTAAGTTCTCTGTAGATTTAAACTCACGCTACTTTATTAAGAAAGACGGCGTTGAGATGGGGTATGCCGGATTAACATACAGAACCTCTGATGCCCTTGGAATCATGTTAGGGTATAATGCCTTTAAGAATTTCACATGCGGATATTCTTATGACATCACCCTTAATAAATTGTCAAGCATTTCACGTGGATCTCATGAGTTCTTCGTGCGATATTGTTATTATTTAAAAAATCCACCAAAGACGTATTCTACGCATCCACGGTGGTTAGGTAATTAATTGAATATGTAACCATTTTGATTGTTCTAACGTTATACCCGAACTCAAATAACCTGTAGCAAGTTTTGTTTGGAAATGTATAGAACCAAAAAAAGGATAAAATGAAAAGAATTTTTGTTTTTGTATTAGCAGGTTTGTTCTTCGCGTCATGTGACCCGGTAGATGGAAATCTTGTGGGAGTTAAAGGACGTGACACCTTCTATCCGGACATCTTAGGTCCAGGTAAGGTGCCTTACGGAATGGTATATATCCCATCAGGGGCATATCAAGCCGGACAAAACGACAAAGATATTATGGGCTTGCATACCACAAGAAACCGAACGGTTTCGGTGCAGGCATTTTATATGGATGCTTCTGAGATCACAAACAACGAATACCGTCAGTTTGTGAATTGGGTGCGCGACTCCATCGCTCGGGAGAAATTATACATGCGTCAATCTGGTGATGATGCCGAAGAGTGGGTAAATGTGCCGGATGATTTCTTTAAAGAACCATACCGTACGGTTATTCAAACCGGATCGGATGTTCAAGGGGCGAATAATCCATTTGAACCGTTCTTAGAAGGTGAAGATGCTCTAGACTTAGACCGTGCCTATTTATTGTTAATGGGGTATGACGGGGCAACTAAAGGTTCTGCAAAAAAAGGAGGAGGTAAAAAAGGAAGCGGCGCACCTGCTGAAGTTTCTAAATTCTTCAAAAATGTAAAATTTGAACACAATGATGGTGAAGCAATTGATATCACTTTTAATCCAGATGAAGTTTCTGCCATCATGAGTGTTGTTTCTTCACCGCTGAATCAATCCCAAGGTAAAGGTAAAGGTAAAGGCGGCAATAAAGGAGAAGTGTCTTATGATGATCCAAAGGAAGGTGAAAAGATTAAAGAAGATGAAGATTTGAAATTGATAGTACCTGTGAATGGAGGTCGTTACGAGAACCGAAAGTATTTTACCCTGAATTGGGAGACACCAATTGAGTATGCTGATCCGGAGATTGCATTTTTGTTATCTGATATGTATTACTCCGAAGAAGAGCAGTATTTCAAAAACAAGCAAATCGATACGCGGTTGTTGTTTTATGATTACATGTGGATTGATTATAAAGAAGCTGCAAAGCGAGGTAAAGTGAAAACCGCAGAGAATTCTTATGACAAGTCAATCAATGCCATGCAGCCACAAGAGCGTCGAAACCCGCTTTCTAAAGATGACAAATCAAACGGAATGCACCGTGCTACACTAACGGTTGATAATAAAGACAATGACGTGGTTTGGTATGATGGTACCTCTGTTCCGGTTGAGGAAATGCAAGGCAAACTATCTGATTCGCTAAAAAATCAGTTGTTGCCGAAAACAGATAATGGTTCGTTACAATTGAAGGAAGAAACAGGTCCGCAAACCAATAACAATTTATTCAATAATCCGGGACAAGATTTAGATTTAGGATTTAGTAACAGTAAAGGTCAACACAATGCCATTCGTGGACATGCTGACCGTAGCCGTTATATTATCAAAGAGCGTATTAATGTGTATCCAGATACCTTATGTTGGGTTCGCGACTATACCTACGCATATCATGACCCAATGGCTGAGAACTATTTCTGGCATACAGCATATGATAATTACCCAGTAGTGGGTGTTACGTGGTGTCAGGCAAAGGCGTTTTCTGTATGGAGAACTCAATTGTATCACAGTTGGTTATTGGCAAATGGTGATTTATATGTGAATGATTTCCGTTTACCTTCTGAGGTAGAATGGGAGCGCGCGGCACGTGGAGATTTGGAATTATCCCAATATCCGTGGGGTGGTCCGTATATCAGAAACGCGAACGGATGTTTCTTGGCTAACTTCAAACCAATGCGTGGTCGTTATTTTGAAGACGGTGGATTCCATACCGTAAAAGTATACTCTTACAACCCTAATGCGTTTGGACTGTATTGCATGGCAGGTAACGTAGCGGAATGGTGTAATACCGCATTCGATGAATCTGCATATGAATTCACGCACGACATGAACTCTGAGTATGCATACGATGCTAAAGACGATGATCACCCAGTGAAAAAACGCAAAGTAATTCGCGGTGGATCATGGAAAGATATTGGGTACTATTTACAAAATTCAACCCGTACCTTTGAGTATCAGGATACCGCAAAATGCTATATTGGCTTCCGTAATGTAATGACACATTTAGGACGTGGTGGTAAGGATATTGATGCTGAGAATGGCGAAGAAATCCAAATGGATATTCAATTAAAGTAAAATCTGTAACAAATAAATAAATCAAAGTTTAACAATTAAAAACAAAAATTATGAGTGCTAAAGGGAATAAAGTTGGAATTTGGATGGCTAGACCAAAAGGAAGAACAGTAATGGGTTTTGCCTTCGGTTTAGGAGCGGCGGTAGTAATTATCGGAGCCTTATTTAAAATTATGCACTGGCCAGGTTGTAACGAGATGTTGATCGCTGGGTTAGGAACTGAGGCCGTATTATTTACCTTAAGTTCATTTCAATTAACCCATGCAGAACCGGATTGGTCTATTTATTATCCGTACTTAGTGCCAGTTGAAGACCGTGCTACAGTTGCTCAAGAGAACGATGGAACAGTTCGTAACCTTTTAACAAGCCCTGTTGCCGTGAATGCTGGAGGTTCAGGTGGTGCTGGAGCTACTGAAAAGGTGGCCGAGTTAATGGAAAAAGCAAAAATTGACCAAGCATTATTAGATCGTCTTGGAAATGCCATGCGTGATTTAAGTCACAATGCGGAGCAATTGAAAAGTGTTTCTTCTGCGGCATCAGCTACAGATTCTTATGTGGCATCATTAGAAGATGCTTCTAAAAAAATGTCAAGCCTATCAGATGCGTATCAACGTGCTTCTACTTCCATTGCTGGATTAACCTCAAACACAGAAGCAGGTGAATCATTTGGAGAGCAAATGCAAAAAGTATCCAAAAATCTATCGGCATTGAACAATGTTTACGAATTACAGTTACAAGGATCTTCAGCACATTTAGAGGCTACGCAAGGATTCCAAAAACAAGTAGCGGATATGATGCAAAATCTTTCTGCTTCTGTAGAGGATACTAAACTGTATCGTGAAAACATGGCGGTACTTGCTCAAAACTTAACAGATTTGAACAACGTATACGGAAACATGTTGAAAGCAATGCGTTCATAAATAGACCATTTTTCTATAAATAAGTAATAACATTTAAAAAGTAAGAAATAATGGGAGGAGGTAAGGAAACCCCAAGGCAAAAGATGATTTCGATGATGTACATCGTACTCACGGCGCTCTTGGCCTTGAACGTATCAAAACAAATCTTGGATGCCTTTGTTGCGATTGAAGCGAACATACAAAAAGGAGCACTAACTCAATTAGATCGCGGAAATGAATTAAAAGGCGATTTAAGTAAGGAATTAGCTGCTTCAAAAGGAAATGAAGAAGAGGCAGCAAAACGGAAGAAAATAGAAGTTGCACTTAAAACGATTGCTGACATTGATAAAGAAACCCAAGTGGTGATTAAAAATATCGATGATGCTAAATTGTTGTTGTTAGAAAAATTGGGTGAGTTGAATCCAACACCTAACAACAACGACAAGGATGCCATTCTCTGGGTTAAATACAGTAACAACGATCCGTTACGGCCGTCAAAGTTAAATTTATCTGCACTTCAGTCTAAAGATGAATTCGATACGCCAATGCGTGAGCTTGGTATCGTAGAGTTAGAGAACATTGAAAAGTCTGGTGTGGGAATGAAGAAAGTTTGGGAGCCTTACAAAAACTATAGAAAACGATTAGTTGAATTGTGTGGAACAAAAAAGATTGAAGGAAAGGGATATTCGGTAGTACTTAAAGGTGCTGTGGATCAGTTTACCGACAATAAGTCTTTGGAGAAAAAAGTTACTGAATTGATTTATAAAGGAAATAAACCTGATACAGCGGATGTTCCGGAGTTAGTTACTATTTATTCAGAGCTAACAAAGAATGAATTAGATGATTACGGACATGACGGAGACATTTCCAAGAACGTACATTGGTTAGGACGTACCTTCTTTCATTCACCCATGATTGCAGCATTAGCTTCGCTTTCTACCTTACAATATGAGGTATTGGCTGCCCGTGCGAAAGCGGTTGGTATGATCAAAAGTAGAATCTCTACTGGGGAGTACTCCTTTAATACCATCATGGCTATGGCGTATCCGTCAGTTGCTGTGGTTGAATCTGGGGATAAGTTTGAGGTTGCTGTATGGATGGCTGCATTTGATTCAGATAAAGTACCTCAAGTGAAACCAGGACAAGGCACCTTGAAAGGAGTAAAAGACGGTGTAGCAACACTTGAAATGACAGCATCAGGGTCTAATGAAATGCAAATCATAGGATCGGTTGGGATTGCCAATAAAATGGGAACGGTAAAATGGAAAGACTATACCACCAAAGTGTTTATTGCTCAAAAAGGTGGTGGATCGATTGGTTTACCTGATGCAGCCGCATTGTATGATGGATGGCCTAATAAAATTACTGCAAATGCAGGGGGATCGAATATTAAATCCATGAGTGTTAGCGTTAATGGAAGACCATGTCCTAAACAGGGTCAGTATTACATTGCAAATGTGTCTCTTGGTTCTGGTAAAGCGAAGATTACTGTTACAGGTAAGACGAAAGATGATAAATCTGTAAGTTTTTCTCAGGATGTTAAGATTAAACCTTTCCCTAAACCGGATGTCACTCCAATTAGAATGGCAAAAACAGGGGGTAGAGTTACAGCAGATTTCTTATCTTCTAATATTGCGGGGGTTTCAGCTCGAGTTGATAAAGTACGTATTAATGGTGTATTCTATAATGGTAATTCTATTCCTGCTGTCGCTTTGCGTGCATACTCTTCAGGGAATTCAGTTGGTATGGAGGTGTATGTTACAGGTGTAGGGGTTAAAAAAACTTGGATACTTCCACATAGTATAACAATTCAATAAATTAATCATGAATAGGTATTATATCATAGCAACGTTAATTCTATCTATCAGCTTTGTAAATGCACAGGGTGGATACGATCCGAATTTAATTTTAAAGGGTCCAGTGAATACTCCCGCTCCGAATGAAGGTGTTATTGATGGAGTTGTTGTAAAAGATGAATTACCTGTTCGGTCTAAAATTGAATATGAGCATGTGAGATTAGCAGACTATGTGTGGTCGAAACGTATGTTTTCTAGGATAGATGCTCGTGAGAAAGTAAATCACCCTTTGTTTTATCCCTATGATAAATTTTTAGAAAATTTTACTGATTACCCTCCAGCCTCAATTGAAGAATTGATGCGAAATAAAGACTGGGTTAGACATCAGGAGAGACTTTCTCTATGGACTGTAATTATGCAGCACATGTTCTCTGGAGATTTATCAATGTATTTGGTTTCTGATTCATTGGATTTTAATTTCGCAAAAGAGGATGGATATAGTTTGAAGTACCTTCTTCAACGAAGTAATTCTAAAATACCATACTATTCAAGTTCTTCTTACAAAGTAGAGGTTGATAAGCGTTTAGGAACTACAACTCCGGGAAAAACTTGGTTGTTTTCTTTTCAAGGAGATGAAAATACCCCTTTAAGAACTAATGTATCTTTACCATCCTTTGAGGTTTGGGTAGATAATTACAAAAAAACAGATGTAAATATTGGTACATCTACACAATGGGAACCTGGTATTACAGATGTGGTTCTTAATATGGGAAAACAATTAAGAAAATCTTGGGATGAGGCTATGGTTTTGGCAAAGAAAACCGGTCGTGATACTACTTTAGAATTACCTTCCAAAACTTATTTCCTTACATCTGATATGATTACTGCGTATAATATTAAGGAAGATTGGTTTTTTGATAAGGAACGTTCGATGCTGGACAAGCGTATTATATCTATTGCTCCTGTAGCTCGCTTTTCAATTGATGATACAAGGCCTTCCAAAAGAGGTGAGTTAATAGTTAAGAAATTTGATAACACTTTTACGACTTCAAAACCAATTTCTACTCTTAATAATGTGGTTGAGCTAGAATTATTTTGGTTGTATTTTCCTCAACTCCGCAATGTAATGGTTAATTACTACGTGTACAACAACCAAAGCGATGCACAATGGATGTCTTTTGATGATTTCTTTTGGAAACGAATGTTTACTGCAACGATTTACCGAGCGTCTGATCAGTTTGATCGGGAGATTGAAGATTATCGTTACGGGGTAGATGCCTTGTATGAAGCAGAAAAGATTAAAGAAACCATGAGAACATGGGAAACTGATCTTTGGAACTATTAATCGAATAGCATTTTATTAAAAACCCCGGCCTAGGTCGGGGTTTTTTGTTTGCAGGTATTTAGGTTTTCTTTATCTTTATGAAAAACCTAACCGATGAAAATACTACTACTTTTTGGTTTCTTCCTAACCTTCTCTATGGCTGTGATGTCTCAAGCTTTTCATCCAGGAGTACTTATGTTTCAACTCAAAGGTGAGATTCAACCAAATCATCAACATCAAAAACAAGGAGATAAAAATCAGTTCAATCTGATCGAAGACATTCAGAACTATCCCTTTTTGGAGACAATCTTCCAAGATGCCGGAGTTACTAAATTGGAACGGCCTTCTTATTTCACCATGAAGCCTTCGTTGATGAACATTTATCGCATCTATTTTTCCGATGATGCACACATTAATTCTTACCTAAACCAATTACAAAAAGTAGCTGATGTGCTTTACGTAGAAAAGGAACCTATTTATTCCACGGGCTTTGTTCCAAATGATCCCAGTCATTCCGGTACGAACAAATGGTATCATACCCTAGTAGGTTCAGAAAACGCATGGAATATTACGCAAGGTAGGCATCAAGTGAAAGTGGCAATTGTCGATAATGCCGTATATTCAACGCATTCAGATTTAACCGCATTCAAGCAATACGATGTAGCGGATAATGATAATAATGCAACGCCACCCCTTAACTATACACAAGACCAAGGGTGGTCGCACGGTACACATTGCGCAGGCTTGGCTACCGCGGACATTAATAACGGTGTTGGGATTGCAGGGTTAGGCGGTAATGTGGAGTTAATTGGTGTGAAATGTACGCCGAATAGCGCAACATCTTCTGGTTCCGTTTGGTACGGCTATGCGGGGGTGCAATGGGCTTGTGAGAACGGTGCACACGTAGTAAGTATGTCCTTTGGAGGAACGAGCCCGTCACAAGCCTTTCAAAACTTGATCAATGCGTATCCGAATGTAGTCTTTTTGGCAGCAGCCGGAAACAGTAATATAACCACACTGCATTATCCAGGAGCATATAACAATGTGATTTGTGTGGGTTCAGTAGATGCCAACGACCAACGATCAAGCTTTTCAAATTATAACGGAGCAACACCTTATGTAGATATTGCCGCTCCTGGGGGGTATTCGAATGGAGGATTATTGAGTACCGTGTATTCCGCTTCAGGTAATTCCTATGCGAAAATGGGAGGTACATCCATGGCAACTCCCTTTGCTGCAGGTTTAGTGGGTTTGATGTTAAGTGTCAATCCAACCTTAACTCCGACACAAGTATTAAATTGCTTACTTAGTAGTGGCGTGAATATTAATCAAAACATGGGTCCTCGCATTGATGCGCTCGCCGCAGTGCAGTGTGCCGGACAAGGATTAGCCCCTGGTGCCCCAACGGCAAACTTCTTCGCCATTCCAACAACCTTATTTGAAGGAGATTCCGTGTTGTTCTATGAGAATTGCGCAACGGGTGGAAATAACATCACCTCATACCAATGGAATTTTCCAGGTGGAATTCCTGCGACGTATAATGGAGTTAATCCACCATACATAACCTATACGACCTCGGGCACCTATAACGTTTCACTTACTGTTACCAATTCCGTGACTTCGGATAGTGAAACCAAGAGTGCATACATCACCGTAAATGAACCTCCTTATGGAAATTGGATCGTTCAAAATTCAGGATTCTCAGCAGCCAATCGTGGGGTACATTGGATATCTATTGTCGATCAAAACGTGGTGTGGGCAACTGCCTATGATGGAAGCGGCACAAATGCAAACGTTCAACAATTTACGAAAACAACAGACGGTGGAAATACGTGGACCCCAGGAAATATTAACGTTGGCAATGCCGGCCTTGGGATTTCTATGGTACATGGTATTTCTTCAAGCACCGCATGGTTGGCCGCCTATCCGAATGCTGCAGGTCAACTCGGTGGAATTTGGAAAACTACCAATGGTGGATCAACATGGACCAAGCAAACAACAGCTACCTTTAGTAATGCAAGTTCATTCACCAATGTAGTTCATTTTTGGGATGCCAACGAAGGATTTTGTATGGGCGACCCGATCAATGGCGAGTTTGAGATTTATCGAACTACCAACGGTGGCACCAATTGGACCTTGGTTACTGGAGCAAACATTCCTAATCCACTTTCCGGGGAATACGGATATACCCGACAAATTGATGTGGTTGGAAATAGTGTTTGGTTTTCTACGAATAAAGGAAGAATTTATCATTCAACAGATAAGGGCGCCACATGGGCGGTATATACTTCACCAATTCTAGATTTTGCTGGGGCTAATATCAGTGCTAATTTTTCTTTCTCATCGGCATCCACTGGATATATAGTAACCAATGGTGGGGCAGTGTATAAATCAACAAACGCTGGATCTACATGGGTTCAATTGGCAACTGCTGGACCTATTTTCTCAAATGGATTGTGCGCTATAGTTAATACCAATACCTTGTTCACCACAGGAGCGGCGACCGGTGGATCGGGGTCTTCTTATTCGCTTGATGGCGGGTTAACATGGGCTCTGATTGATAACCAACAGCATTTATACTGCGAGTTTTTAACGCCATCCATCGGTTGGTCAGGGTGGTTTAATACAAACGCAACAACCAACGGCATGTGGAAATGGAATAATCTTTCAAGTCCATTGGCTGTTCAATTTAATGGAAATCCTTCAACGGTATGTGTGAATACACCCGTTCAATTTACAGATCAAACCACAGGTGGGCTTATAAATTCATGGAACTGGAGTTTCCCTGGCGGAAACCCATCCACTTCAACGATTGCCAATCCGGTAGTTACTTATACACAACCGGGAACCTATGCCGTTTCACTCACGGTTAGCGATGGTACCAACTTGAGTAGTTTTCAGGATACCGCGTACATTACGGTAGAAACCTTGCCTGCTACCCCAAGTGCAATTCTAGGTAATGCATTACCTTGTCCAAATGCGATGGAGTCATATTCCGTAACAAATGATCCTTCTGCCTACTACAGTTGGACCTTTCCGGCAACGTGGTTAGGTATGAGTACAACCAACTCAATTGCCTTAACCTTTGACAATACACCAGGCGTGCTATCTGTGACCGCAGGTAATTCATGTGGGTCAAGTGCACCTTCAACGCTAACTATTAATATAGGAGCTCAGCCTACCGCTGGGTTTACATTCACGTTGAATGGCGGTCAACTTACCTTGACCAATACATCACAAAACGCCAATTTATTTGATTGGAATTTCGGGGATGGAAATACATCTACACAAGCCCAGCCAACGCATGTCTATACTACACCAGGCACATATTCTGTCATGCTAATTGCGTCAAATGCTTGTGGTGAAATGGATACCCTAATCCAAGAATTAACGGTTCTTGGCTTGGAGGATTTAGGTTCCATGGGAATTACGGCTTATCCTAATCCTACCACAGGAAAAGTCACTATAACAGGGTTGACAGATTATCTAACTCAAGGGTTATCGATCATTGATTTACAAGGTCGGGAAGTAATGCGCGTTACCATTGAATCGAATGTGGAAGAAATAGACATCAAGGATGCAGCGAATGGGCTTTATTTGATTCGAATTCAAAACGGAGTGTTACCTTTGCAACTCCAACGATAATCAATGACCATAATTAGTGAACGGATTAGTTTTGTTGATCATGAGACCAAGACCACAATTGTTATTCTCCCCAAAAAACAACCTTGGGTGATTGCGTTAATGGGTGCTTGGTTGGGTATGTGGCTTACCATAGGCATTACCACGGGGTGGGCAATGTTAACTTTGAAATTATCGCAACAAGAGTTAATTATTCTATGGGTGTTCTTGAGTTTTTGGGCATATTATGCCACACGTGTTGGTCGTTCATTTCTCTGGTTGATCTGGGGTCAAGAATTGATAAAAATTGACGAAATTGGAATACACATTAAACGGTCTGTCCGTACCTACGGAAAAAGCGTTCCGTATTATTTTGAGAACATCAAAGACCTTGCATATGATATACCCGAAGAAAGATCATTTCAATCGGTGTGGGAATCTTCGCCGTGGGTTAATGGGGGGGAGCGATTCTTTTTCGATTACTATGGCAAAATGATTAAATTCGGAAAGAAATTAACAAAGAAAGAAGCGCATCTTTTAACTCAAGTAATTGAAAAGCGCATGCGGAAATATTCAAAAAAATAATCATGTACGGAAAGATACAACAGCATTTATCGACAGAACTGACAAGCATCGAAGAAAACGGATTGCTTAAGCGCGAGCGCATTATTACGACACCTCAAGGCCCTAATGTTCATGTAAGTACCGGAGAGGATGTCGTGATCATGTGTGCAAATAATTACCTCGGCCTTTCATCTCATCCAGAAGTAATTCAAGCCGCGAAAGACGCCCTTGATACCCATGGATTCGGGATGTCTTCCGTACGATTTATTTGTGGTACCCAAGATATTCATAAAACCCTTGAGCGTAAAATTGCAGAATTTTATGGTACAGAAGACACCATTTTATATGCTGCAGC
>JBEIDV010000037.1:0-13620 GCA_040383285.1 Crocinitomicaceae bacterium
AAACATTAACACCTTGAACCCATTATTCCTTGTTATCTTTGTGTCATATACTTTATACATGGATATTCAAGAAATATTAATTAAGGCAGCCCAATTGATTGCCTCCTTGGCGTTTTTAGTTACAATACATGAATTCGGTCATTTTATCCCAGCACGATTATTTAAAACTAAAGTTGAAAAATTTTATTTGTTTTTTAATCCATGGTTTTCACTTTTCAGGTATAGAAGGGTGAATGGTAAAAAGCGATATGCATGGTTTACTAAGGAAACCCCAAAAGACTGGGAAGATGGGAGCGATAAAACAGAATGGGGTATTGGATGGTTGCCGCTTGGTGGTTATGTGAAAATTGCAGGAATGATCGATGAGTCGATGGATAAAGAGCAAATGGCACAGCCGGCTAAATCCTATGAATTTAGAACCAAGAAACCGTGGCAGCGATTGATTATCATGATTGGCGGGGTAACTGTTAATTTAATTGCGGGGTTTATTATATACGGCGCCATTGCATGGTATTGGGGAGGCGCTACCTTGACTACATCTAAATTAAATCAAGGGATGGCAATTCATCCGTATCTAGCGAAGTACGATGTGCGTTCAGGCGATGTGATTACTAAGGTAAATGGGGAGGAGGTAACTTCCTTCGACGATATTAATCGTGGTCTTCTTTTGCGAAATAAAACAATTTTGACACTAACCAGAGACGGTAAAACCCTCGTTCGTAAATTACCTGCAACCATTGATCAAGAACTTTTTCAAAACGGCGCCATGTCTGTTGCTTCGTTTAGAGTGATCGCCGAAAGTGCAGAGACCATTACGCCTGGTGGATTTGCAGAAAAAGCAGGTATGAAAAATGGTGATAAAATCATCTCAATTAACGGGTCTGAAGTGAAATATTTCGACGACATCCAATTGTCATTGTACGGCAAGCGAAATAAAAAGGCGGATATATTCGTGCTTCGAGGAAACGATTCAATCATGATACACAGCAAGGTTACTCCCGAGGGAACCATTGGATTTGCATCTAAAAACCAATTCACTTCTGATACGCTCGCCGTATCGAAGGTTCGCTACAGCCTAAGTGAAAGCATATCAAAAGGAGTGTTTGGTGGCACCCAGTTGTTGCGTGACTACGTAGCTCAGTTTAAATTTGTTTTCACCAAGAAAGGCGCGACGTCTGTGGGTGGTTTTACCCGAATAGGCGACATGTTTGCTCCTGTTTGGGACTGGAAAGTATTTTGGTTCAATACCGCGTTTTTATCGTTTGCGTTGGCATTCATGAATATCTTGCCGATACCGGCACTCGACGGGGGTCATGTGGTATTCTTACTGTATGAATGGATTACAGGAAAAGAAGCTCCTCAGAAAATTCTAGAGTATGCGCAGTATATCGGCTTTTTCTTGTTGTTAGGCTTGATGATTTACGCGAACGGTAACGATTTGATTCAGTTAATCTTTAAGTAGATTCATCTTGCTCTGTATACCAATACCGATTAGTGAAGCGCGGGTTTTCGCAAGCTCCGCAACTGGTCCTTCAAAGTGTTGGTTAACCGTACGGTGAAATAACAAGAGCCATTCATCAAAAAGTTCGTTGTTCAAGTGCATGTGAAGGTGCTTATTGGTTACGTTTTCTGTATATCCAGCCTCATCTAAAAGTATAAATCGCCAAAATTTCTTCATTTTTGGAAGATGCGCCTCCCAATCTAACGTACTAAAAAAAGGACGAAGGGACTCGGATTTCATGACCTCGGCATAAAAGTCCGTAACAAATAGATTAATATCATCCGGGGTTTTTATATCTTCCTTCATGTTCAAAATTAGAAAAAAGCACGAAGTTCCATTCCCCCGTTGTGCACCACCTTGTTATCGGCAGGCTTTCTTCCCGAATAAACAAGGTTTAATTGTAGGTTTTTCCCAACATTTCGTTGCCAATTAACGGACCAGGTATAGTTAGACCCGGGACGTAAGGCCTCAAGCATTTCAAAGGCAACGGGTGACGACGGGTTTCCGATAAAGGTTAAATTAAGGTATTTGAGTGAACCTTGTATGCTTCCTTTTTCTGTGGTATTATACTTAAATTCAAGGCCTAATTCTTTTGAATTGCTTTTCTCTGCCCCATAAATTGGTTCATTTGCTTTTGAAGATAATTTACCATCAATAGCCATGCGGTAGTTCGTGGACGGTTGATAAGATAATTCCATTCGGACAAATTGGTAGCGTACTTGGTAATTTCTGCCTTGCGTGTAATCTACTGAAGAGGTTTTATTACCTTGTTGTCCCTCCGCTTTTACAGAAAAGGAAGGAATAATATTCCATCGAAGCATAAGCTCATTGAACTCAATTGCTTTCGCATCGAAACCCGTTGCGAGTAGAGACTTATTTAGATTTTTATTAATGATATAATGGCCATTGAACTTCGCTGAGGTTCTAAAGAGGTAGAGAGAGTTTCTCACAGAATATGCTGAAGATATAAGCGCATTGTCAAGAACGTCTGCGTTTAGAGGATTTAAAAGGTCGGCAACTTCTAAGGTGTTTAATTTCCTCGTTGAGCGGATTCTAAGTTGGTTTGATACGGATGAAAGCAATTTGAGAATACCCGTTTTTTTATTCCAAATTAACTCGGGACGCCAGAATAAACTTTGATTGTACTCATTTGAATAAGTCTTTTGATACGCATTGCTTGGCGTGAAAATTCGAATATAATTTGCTTGATCTATGAATGTGGCTGTTTCAAATTCATTTAGATCCTTGACCCCGTCATTGTTATAATCAACCCACGTATATACACCCTGTCCAGAGTTTACTTCTAAGTAAATAAAACTTCGTCTTTGTTCCAACCCGGAACCCACTTCATAATAGGTGTCAAAGGTGAGGGCTCCTTTTAGAATACGTTTAGATACATTGATGCGTCCCACGATTGATTGGTCAGGCGTAATACTCAGTAAGCTGCTATCTAAAGGTGTTAGGTTGCGCAATCCGAGTACGAACCCATAAGCCCCTCCTTTTTTATCTTTAACTTGAACCTCTCCACCTATGGTTGTTCCTCTTGCCGCCACAGTAAAACCCGTGCTGTCCGGCTTCCAATCAAAGCGTTCTCGATAGAAAATTTTCAATAGCGTTTTACTGCTGTCTGCATTTTGAAGATAACCTTGAATATCGTAAAACGCATAGCTTGAGGAGTTAATACCGAGCACCTGATCACGAAGATTAAATTCTTGATCATCTTTTATTCCGATTTTAATTCGATGTATAGTTTGTGAGGCGTCTAAGCGGTGGCGTATAAATTGGGTATTGACCATTCCTGTACTGTTTAGTGCACTCCCGTCCCATGTAATGGAAAACCCTTTCTTTTTGATGGCTCCATCTGAATATAAGCGTGTGCCATTGAAAGAGCTTCCAACAGTAAAGTGCTGCGCTTGAATGCTTAAAAAACCAACCTTATCGTGTTGAATTTTATGTGATAATTTGCCATTCCATTGAGGACCCAATAGCTTAGCATTTCTGATGTTCCAATCACGATCAAACTCTACGGCGCGATAGGGTTCAATGAACGAGAAGTTATTTCCTAAATATTCTGATTCAACGAGTGTTGAATGATTCCAACGATTAAGTTCTACTTTTCCCTGACGTATAATTTTAGTTCGATTTCCCATTCCCCAGTCGTTTGACCGGTCTTTACTTGCAAATAAATTCACTACTTCTTCGGATGCGGAGAATTCGGTTTCTAACACCCATTTTTCACCTAATTTTTGTTGAATTCCTGCCGATATCATGCGCTTTCTTTTGGGTGAATTCACACGCTGTATGGGCATGTAGGAACCTTGAGGAAGTCCTCCAAGAGGGCTTACCCATTTATACACAGGACCAAAGGCCGTGGTTTTATCTAACACATAGTTTCCTTTGTTTATTCCAACCAATAAAAAGGTTGCCCGATAGGTTGCCGAGTCCGGATGGACAGAGAAAACAAGCACAGAGTCATATCCTAAGGTGTCTACTAAGCGATAGAGGTTTTGGTTTGGCTGAAAGCCGACAGAATCGATGGTGCCAATAAAGGCATTACTTAAACTATCTCCAGCTGCGGCACTGAGTTGTTTGGTGTTTTCATTAAAACTTAATTGAATGGGTTGGTTTTTGAGGTCTTGTTCTTGATAGTAATTTACCCAACTGGTGGTGTTGTTAACGCGGTAACTAAGGTGCTGCTGAATTAACCCCCGCGTATATGCTTGGTCTGCGTACTGGAATTCTACCACAATTCGAACATCTTTTGTTATAAGATTTCTAGAGGTAAATACAAGTTCGGCACTGTTATAGTCTATGGTGTAATCAAATTCTTGTCCACGCTGTAATAGTCGGCCATCAATATATACCCGCTCCGTTCCTGATAACACCACAATGAACGGTTCGTTTTCTGCTCCAACAAGCCTGTATGGGCCTTGATTGTTTTCTACACCTGGGATGATTTGTCGTTGAAACTTACCTTTTGATAATCCAACACTTGACTGGATTTTTAGTTGTTGATTCGCACTCAAATCAAAGGTGTTGGTCAGTGTCAATCCTTGCCCTCTTTTTTTATAGTTAAGGAAGTACCCGTCCGGACGATTAATCCAGAAATCACCCGCCGTCAGTTTGAGCTTATCCGTATATAGCTGAATAAATACCTGGTCGAATTCTTGTAATTTATTGGTGTTACCATCGGGTTGAATTGGAATGTTTGCATCGGAAACAGAAGCTAAAATGTGTAGGTCTTCCGATAATTTTCCACTCAGTTCTAGATTAAGCGTTGAGTTAATTCCAAGACTTTGGCGATTTCCAAAGGTAATCCCACGAGAAATACTGCCTCGTTTATTAATTTCATTACCTCCAAAAAGATCTTCTATCAATGGATTTTCATCCGGGATTGAAAATATCATGTTTGACCTATTCGGAACCAAGGCAATAGAATCGTATGATTGATTTTTAGGCGTTAAGTTCATATTAATTCGCAGGTAATAAACCCGAATAAGGCCAGTAATCTTAGGGTTAAACACAATGGTTTTATCAATATAATTCACCTCAAAGAGCTCAGTTGAAACCGTATCGTTTTGGTACATGCAATAAACGCTTCCAGGTAAAATCGACAGGGAATCTAATGGTTGGGGTGTCGCTTTTGAAATCAGCTCACGGAATTGATAACTTGATTGCCCGAATAGCGTCCCTCCAAGGAGTAGCAGGATCCATAAGCACCAAGTTTTCTTCATTTTTACGAAATTACGGAATGTAAACTAACGGGGTTTGCTAATTTTGATTGTAATTTAATGTAAATGAGATATCTCTTAATTCTTCTCTGCGTTCTTACGCAAACCCTCTACAGTCAAGACACCTTATTGATATGGATTGATTCTGAAGGAATCTACACCGGTAACCCTTCGTTATTTGATGAATTTAATGGATCCAAATTGGATGAATCAACTTGGTTTGGCTATTATCCATGGGGAGGATTATCCTTGGATGCAAACACCTACACGGACCCACGTATGTGTGAACAATCAGGCGGGGTATTGAAACTTTCCGTTGACACCGTTAATGAATGGCGTTCGTTTCCGGATTGGATGATCGACCAAGAAAAAATCAGTATAATGCCAAGCTTAATGCAAAACGGGAAGGTGCAGATTAATCGATTAACGGCTGCTGCGTGGAGTAAAAAACAATTTAGGTTTGGATACTTTGAAGCGCGATGTTTTTTGCCAAAAGGGAAAGGATATTGGCCGGCTTTCTGGCTTTACGGTGGAAATCCGAATGAGGAAATTGACATCATGGAAGCAAAGGGAGAGCGAACAAATTCCTATCATGTGGATGTGCATTGCCCCAATCGTTGTGATCGTATAAAACAGTTTGGATTTATTGACAAACCTTTTGGCCATTGGGTAAAGACTAAGCAAAAGTTAACGGGAGAATGGGTGACATTTTCTGGATTATGGGCACCTGAAGGGGTATGGTTCTATTTTAATGACCAACTTGTTGCTCAGCATAAGGCAACTTTTAATACTTCTATGAATTTGATTGCTAATTTTTCATTGGCCATGGATAAAGGGCCGTTTTCCCCTGGTCCAAATGGAAAGACAGGGTTTCCCGCGGCGTATTTGATTGATTATATTCGGGCATGGGAAATACCTGAGTTAACGAATAACGCGATGGCGTGTAACAGACTGAATGAAGCGTCCTTTGTGAAGGTGGTGCCATCTGGAGCGCAGGAAGTTAAGTTTGAGTTTTCACCTGATATTTTTTCCGAGTGCAGAATATTTATTGAAAAGGAAGCACTTGAACCCAACAAGGAGCTGGAATTTATGCCGGTAATGGAGCTGGATTTAAATGCAACAAGTCAATACATTGATTACACCTTTTGGTCGCAAGGAACTTATTATCTGCGAGTTGTCGACGGAACAAGAACTAAACAGGTTCCTTTTCTTACACGCCCTTAGGTTTAGTAAAGGCAACCTCAAAAAGGCTTGTCCAAAACTTCCCGGTAATGTATGTTTTACCTGTTTTTTGGTTGTGCGCTATACCATTTAGGACTTCTCCATTCCCTTTGCCTTTTTGAACGGCTTCAGTAGCGTCAATGGTTGCTATTACTTTTCCAGTTGACGGGTCAATTACTGCAATTAAGTTACTCGTCCAAATGTTCGCGTAAATTAACCCATCAATGTATTCAAGTTCATTCAATTTTGTGATGGCGCCCTCATGGGTATATACTTGAATAGTTTTTATCTCTTTAAACGTTTTTGGGTCGCGAAATGTAAGGGTTTCGCTTCCGTCGGACATGATTAAATAGGTTCCATCATAGGTTAGCCCCCAGCCTTCACCAGCATATGTATATTGTCGAAGCGGCGCAAATGTTTTTTTGTCATACACGAAGCAGGTGTTGTTTTGCCAAGTGATTTGAAAGAGTTCATTTCCAACAAGCGTAATTCCCTCGCCAAAGATGGGGGCAGCAGCACTCTTTTTTCTAAGAATTTTACCAGAATTTAAATCAACCTCACCAATCATAGTGGCTCCAATACCGTTAGGATCTCCGGTACCTTCAAAGAGTTTGCCTTCAGAAAAAGCCAGTCCTTGTGTAAATGAGGAGTCATTGTGGACATACTGGTTTTTCAAAATAAGGGACCAAGAGGCGGGGGTAATATCAGACAGCACGTAGAGTACACGTTCGTCTTCGCTAATACCACGGGTCGTGTGTTTGGCGGTAATTTTCAATTGATGCGCGCCAAGAGTTAAGAGCCCTTTTGGAATAGAAATGGACGTTTTCTTTTGTATATTTTTATAGGTAATGATCAGGCTGTCATCAAGATATAGTGCTACAGAAACTTGGTCTTCTTCTGTGAGTAATGAACTGTTAAAGTCTGCCCCAAGGACACAAGATAAGTTCCCTTCTTTTTCAAAATATGCCAAGGGGCCCACTTCTTCATCCGTTGAAGAAGGAGATAAACTTTTGTAAAGAAATACGCCTGCAAGCAGCGCAAGGAAGAAAAGGATCAGTAAGGTTTTTTTATTTTTCATTGCATGTAAGAATAAAATCACAGTCAATGCCCTCATGTGAAGTGCTTCCAACCACCCGGCCATTCCTGATAACGAATAATTGTGGGGATTGATGTTCGGTGTGATACCTTAGGGCGATTTCATTAGAAATTGAACGGTATGTGAGTAAATCTAAGATCCAGCAATCGGCATCGATGCTTTCGCAGGACCTCAGTCGCTTGAGTGCCATAGATGAAATGATACATCGGGTAGAATGTTTAAATATAAGCTGAGTAGATTTATGGCTTAACTGCTCAATCTGATCAAGTTGGATAGCGGAGTTTAGATCTTTAAAATCCATTACTTAAAAATGAAATTGTGTCAGAAATCGCAGGTCATTTTCAGAATATAAGCGCAAATCGTTAACACGATATTTTAGTTGGGCAATCCGTTCAACACCCATACCAAATGCGAATCCATTATATTCTTTTGAGTCTATTCCACATGCATCCAATACATTAGGGTCTACCATGCCACATCCTAAGATTTCAAGCCAACCAGTATGTTTACACACATTACATCCCTCACCTTGGCATAGGGAACAAGAAACATCTACTTCCGCACTTGGCTCTGTAAAAGGAAAATACGATGGGCGAAGGCGGATTTTCGCTGATTCTCCAAATAGAGACTTAGCAAAATAATCCAAGGTTTGTTTTAAATCTGCGAAAGAAACATTTTTGTCGATGTATAATCCCTCAATTTGATGAAAAAAGCAATGAGCTCTTGCTGAAATCGCTTCATTTCGATAAACTCTTCCTGGTGAAATCGTTCTTATTGGTGGCTTTTGAGTTTCCATTACCCGAACTTGTACCGAACTCGTATGCGTTCTTAATGAGAGCCCATCAATAGACGAATCAACAAAAAATGTGTCTTGCATGTCGCGCGCTGGATGATCAGGAGGGAAATTAAGCGCAGAAAAATTATGCCAATCGTCTTCGATTTCCGGTCCTTCTGACACCGAAAATCCGATGGTAGAAAATATGGAAACGATTTCATTACGAACAATTGTTAGGGGATGTATAGTTCCCAGAGGTGTGCTTCGACCAGGCCGTGTAAAATCTACAAGATGTTTCGGGTGTTTCTCTGTTTCGTTCGACTGTACTGACGCGATTACGTTTTCTAAGCGCTGTTTGAGATCATTTAATCGCTGGCCTATTTCCTTTTTTTCTTCGCTTGGAACCGATTTAAAATCTTGATAAAGTGATTTTAACACGCCTTTTGTTCCTAAGTATTTAATTCTGAAAGACTCCGCTTCAGCATGATCAGTAATAACAATTCCTGAGATTTCGCGTTGAACGTGTTCGATTCTTTCTCGCATGATGTAACTTTTTAAGGCAGAAGTTGGTTTAAGAATTTAGTTAGCAAAATTATGTTTTTATTTCCAATTGCCTTGAGATTACGAGAATTCAACGGCAATTCTGTTTGAAATTGCGCAAAATTTTGTGTTTCACTAATTTATGTGTTACATTTGATTGATTGAAAAGTATATGAAAAAACTAATTATTCTAGGATTTGCGGCGGTTTTTTTAATCACAGCAAACGGATGTAAGTCAAAAGATCCAGCTATTTTGAAGGTATTCGTTAGATCGTCATCTAATCAATTAATCAGTGGCGCCAAGGTCGTTGTAATTGGAGATCAACAAAGTAATCCGCCCACTGGAGCTTTTGTGGATACCACATTTACGAATAGTTCAGGGTTTACAACCGTTGATATGGATCAGTATTTTAATACTTCTGGCCCAGATAACACTACGGGATATTTCGATATAATCATAAAGCATAACAACAAAACGGCAACAGGATATACCCGTTGTAGAGTTCATACTACATCAGTAGAGACTATATTTTTACCAAATTAATTAACACGTTAAGAAATGATTAAATCTGTTTATTTTATTGCTTTAACTGCAATGTGCATGTTCGTATTAGGTGGATGTGTTAAGAAGGAGGATACATTGGCAAAGATTGAAGTTAGAAATGAAAATAATGAAGTAGTAGAAGAGGCAATGGTTGTATTGCATGGTACTTCAACATGTAACTGTCCATCTCAAGTCGTGGTTTATGATACAGCATATACCAATGCAGCAGGAATTGCAACCTTTAATTACAATGAAATTTATCAACTTGGACAAGCGGGTGTTGCGGTTTTAGACATCGAGGCATATAAAGGAAATCGCCAAGGCCAAGGGATTATTAAAATTGAAGCTGAGAAAACTAACGAGGAAACGGTAATTATCCAACCGTAACTATGCACTGATTTTAAGCGGCTGGAAGCCATCTGAATCACTCGTGCTTAGGACTATTTCATCTAACTGGTAATCGGATAGGTTAATCGTATAATATACTTCCGAATCATTTTGTTCTTCTTGTATTAACTCGTAAATAGAAACCCCACCTAATTGTGTATTGATTGATGCAATTAGTCGGTTAAGGTGACTAAAAGTAAGCTCAATACAGCTTTCAATGGATAAGTTGTTTAAGGTTAATACACCATAGCAAAGGGCCTTATTACTAAAGTTTGTGTACTGTATTTTACGGATACTAATTCGTTTCATCTGTGTTGTTTTTACAAAGATTGCCCTCGCACAACGTAAACGATTTACGTTCATTATTCTTTTCGACTAAAATCAACCTTTTTCCCTAAATTTGCACATGTCCAATCAACAACAAATGTCGTTTCTTCAGCATCTTGATGAATTAAGATGGCGTTTGGTTCGGATAGCCATTGCTGTCATCTTGGTTGGCGTCGTGATTTGGGTTTATCAAGAGTGGATAATGAATCACTTGTTTCTTGCACTAAAAGATCATGATTTTATTACCTTTCGATTGCTATGTACGTATTTTGGAATATGCGTTTCTGATACCACGGTAAAAATGCAGAGCATGACCGTTTCGGGCCAGTTCAATTATGCGATGATGATGAGTATTATGGGCGGATTAATCGTGAGCTCACCCTTTATCTTTTATCAATTATGGGCTTTTGTTAAACCGGGGCTGAAAAAAAATGAAATTTCGGCTACTAAAGGAATGGTTTTTTACATCAGCTTGTGTTTTTTAACGGGGGTGTTATTCGGGTATTTTGTGGTTGCTCCACTAACCGTTCAGTTTTTTGGTTCATTTCAAATTAGCCAGGAGATTGAAAATAATTTTACTGTGGGCTCTTACGTCGGCACTGTGATTTCAACCGTTTTTTACTCGGGATTGCTATTTTTATTACCAATCATAAGTTATATACTTACTAAAATTGGACTTATAGGCCCGGATTTTTTAAAAAAATACCGAAGGCATGCTATTGTAGTTATTCTCATTATATCCGCCGTGATTACTCCGCCGGATATGTTGTCTCAAATCATCGTTTCTATTCCAATTATAGGATTGTATGAAATCGGTATTGTTGTTTCTAAGCGAGCGCTGAAAAATAAGTCAATTGAATAAGGTTGTTTTCCTCCTTTTTCTGTCTATTTCATGTGCAGTTACTGCTCAAAAAACAATCGTAAGGGGCAGTGTAATTGAACAATCTACACGCGAGCCCATGTCCTTGGTAAAGGTGAGTTTTTATGGCACCAAAATATCAACACTAACAGACAGTGTAGGAAGATTTGAAATTGAAACATATTATCCGGTGGATTCAATTCAAGTATATTCTTTAGGGTATAAGGTTGTTCGCAAGAAAATCAAGGCAGACGAAGAGCAGGAACTAAGTTTTGTTCTTAGACCCATTTCACGAGAGGTTAATGAAATCGTAGTTTTACCTCCGGATGAGTTCCCCTCAACCAAATTGCACAAAACAATCATTGCACACAAGCCCGTAAATAACAAAGAAAAACTTCAGGCGTATCAATATGAAGCGTATAATAAGTTCCAAGTAGACATCAATAATATCGGTTCAGAGTTTTCTGCCTTAGGTCCAGTAAAACGATTAAATGTAGTCCTCGATTATTTAGATACATCAACGAATCAAACATTGGTATTGCCAGCAGTTTTAGCCGAATCTGTATCTGATTTTTATTTTGCAAACCGCCCAAAAAGAAAACGAGAAATCGTCAAAGCATCACGAATAACGGGTGTTCAAAATCTTCAAGCAGCTCAGTTTCTAGGAGATATGTACTTGGATATAAATATCTATGAGAATGTCATTGACTTATTTGGGAAATCCTTTATTAGTCCACTCTCCACCTATGCTCGATCCATGTATCGGTTTTACCTGGATGATTCAACATTTATCGGAAATAAGTTTTGTTATAAGTTAAGATTCGAACCAAAAAATACAAGTAATTTGACGTTCTTTGGAGAGATGTGGGTTCACGATACAACCTATGCGATTCATTCAATTAAAGCGAATATCTCCCCGGGGGCGAATTTAAATTACATTCAAGATTTATATGTTGAACAAGAATTCGAACAAGTAGAACGTGAGGTTTGGATGCTTAAGAAAGAAGTTTTGTTGTTAGATATTCGGTTAACAGAGAAGTCGAAAATCTATGGTTTTTTTGGCAAAAAAACGAGTAGCAGAAAACACTTTATTATAAATGAGTTAAAGCCTGATGTATTTTACAATTCATCAACATCTGTAGAGTTCTTGGAGAATGCAAAAACACAAGATATTCTTGCCTGGGATACGCTGCGTCATGAAGCACTAAATAAAACGGAAAATGGAATTTCAGAAATGATTGATACATTAAATAAAACAAAGTATTTCCAGGGCCTTAGAACCTTAACTTATTTTGCGTCAACAGGATATTATCCGTTAGGAAAAATTGAATTAGGAAATGTTACTTCATTAATTAGCAGAAATCCTGTAGAAGATACCCGGCTTTCTTTGGCCATCAGGACCTCCAATGCCTTCTCAAAGCGGTTAGAACTTGGGGGGAAAATAGGTTATGGCATAGGGGATGATCGGTTTAAATATTCTAGTTTAATCCGGTTTAATATTACCCCTAAGAAACGGGGCATGTTATCCACCTATTTTACTTACGATTTGGAGCAAATTGGACAATCTCCCACCGCCGCCCAATTAGGGAACACCTTCGCGACAGTATTAAATACAGCCCCTTTCGACAAATTAACCTACGTAAAGAAAATCGGATTCAATGTAGAGAAGGATGTTAAAAAGGACCTTGTCCTGTTGGGGGGATTTGATTGGAAGGAATATACCCCGTTAGGTATAAGTACATATATCGCGCCCACTACAAATGTTGGGGTTTTCGATACCCTAAAAAAAATCTTACCACGGCGGAATTTATTACAAGAATACGATGGACAAAAGATGAGGAGTTTTTATCCGGACAATTTGATAGAACAAGTGTTGGCTCCTCCTTTCCCATCTTATCCTTACAATGCGTTATTGGCGTAAAGGGTATAGCAGGAAGCATGTACAATTATCAAAAACTGGAATTTCAATTGGAACATTATACACAACTTGGCGCACTCGGAAGATTAAGATATGGAGCTAACCTAGGTTGTGTTTTTGGATCAACGGCATTTCCGTTTTTAAAAGTTCACGAGGGTAATCAATCGTATTGGTTGTTATTAACTGCATTTAATAAAATGAATTTTTTAGAATTTATTTCAGATAAATATGCCAGTGCCTTTGCCGAGAATCATTGGGAAGGACTGTTTTTTAATAAAATTCCAGGAATCAATAAACTAAACTTGAGGTTAGTTACAACCGAGCGAATTTTGTACGGTTCGCTTTCAAGCAAACATTCAGACAATGTACTTATTCCAGGTTATGTAAGGTCTTTTGGCCAAATCCCATACGTAGAATGCACAGTTGGATTGGAGAATTTATTTAAGATCTTGCGTGTAGATTTTGTGTGGCGAGCAACTCACAATGTACCAGGAATCAGTCCTTTTGGAGTCAGGGGACGAATCTCCTTCAATTTTTAGTAATTTCGGCAAATGAAACTCTACACAGAACAAATCCGAAAAACATACCGGAACCGAAGTGTGGTTGATGGCGTTTCGATTGAAGTAAGTCAAGGTGAGATTGTTGGTTTACTTGGCCCAAATGGTGCAGGGAAAACCACGTCATTTTACATGATCGTTGGATTGGTTAGGCCGGATGAGGG
>JBEIDV010000038.1:0-13550 GCA_040383285.1 Crocinitomicaceae bacterium
GCATGGACTCCTTATCTATTTGTTGTTTTAAGTCTAAATAGGTAGGCATGAACGGCGAGGTAGATTTACCTAGCATTTCATCTTTTACGATATACAAGGTCGCACCGGCAGGACCAAGGTTCTTTTGTGCACCCGCATAAATCAAATCAAAATCAGCCACATTGATTTCTTTTGAAAAAATATCAGAAGACATATCACAAACCAGTGGAAGTGCTGTTTTTGGAAAATCCTGAAATTGGGTTCCGTAGATGGTGTTATTCGATGTAAAGTGAATATAGTCTACATCAGTTGGAATCTGATAATTTTTTGGAATATAAGTAAAGTTGCGGTCTTCAGAACTTGCAAAAACATCCACGCTTACGCCCACTTTTTTCGCTTCTTTAATTGCCCCGGAAGCCCACGTACCGGTATTGATATATCCCGCGCGCTGGGTGTCGCGCATCATATTTAGTGCAGCGATCGTAAAACCTAAGGTTGCTCCTCCTTGTAAAAAGGCAACAGAGTACCCATCGGGGATAGATAAGGCCTCTTTAGTTAAAGCCATTGCTTCATCCATTACAGCCACAAAATCTTTGTGCCTATGGGATACTTCCAGAATGGATAAGCCATTAAAATCAAGCACCGCTTCTGCGGCTTCTTTAAATACTTCTTGCGGTAAGATGCATGGACCTGCGCCAAAATTATGTTTCATGATGATTGGAATTATATGAATAAAAAAAAGCCGTCGTTAGACAGCTTATTTAGTTTCGCTTGCAGCTTTCTTTGTGGTAGTTTTCTTAGTTGCACTGGCTTTCTTAGCTGCAGGTTTCTTCTCTGCTGCTGGCTTTTCTGCTTTTTCTTTGGTTGTTTTAGTAACAACTGCAGCTGTAGTGCTTGATTTTCTTTTGCGAACGTTACCGTATGAACCAATTACTCGCTTTCCTTTTGCCGTTTTTTTGTCTCCTTTTCCCATGTTCTATATATTGTAGTTCAGTTATCGGTACAAAGTTAAAATTCTTTTTCTAAATGTGCAGTTCTAAATTGCTTTTCAAGTGCCTCGCCGCCATTTAGAATGCGTGTACTCCAAATAATTTGAAGCGCATGTTGTTCCTCAATGCTTAATTTCCATGGAAAGGTCTCCTTTTCTAGTCTGTTTCTCAAGGTTTGTAAAATTACAGCAACAGAAACCGAAAGATTAAAACTTTCCGTGAATCCATACATCGGAATCGCCAGGTGATAGTCTGCATTGGCTAAAATAGAATCGGTTATACCTCGTCGTTCGGTACCGAAAATTATGGCTACTGGGTTTTCAAGTGGAAGGGTTTCAGGCGTATATGCATTTACGTGCGGCGATGTTGCAACGAGTTTATATCCTTTTTCTCTTAGGTGATTTAAACAATCCAAGGAAGCGGTTTCTTTATTCGTGAACCGGTGCAAGTCTATCCATCTTCCCGAGCCCAACGCAATGTTACGCTGCAGTACATATTTGTTTTTATCTTCAATAGCGTATAAGTCTTGTATCCCAAAACAGTCACAGCTTCGAATAACAGCAGATGCATTGTGTTCTTGAAAAATATCCTCTAATACAACACTTAGGTGTCGGGTTCGCTGTTCTGCTATGCGATTAAATAACGCTACTTTGTGCGGTGTTAGGATCTCCCGGAAACGATGGAGAACATAGGTATTCTCTGCTGGATTCATTATTTATCGATGTGGTAATCACTCTTTTTTAACCACCCTTTTTTGAGGAAATAAACAAACAAAATCACCCCTAATAAAATCATTATACCAACCACGACAAAGTAGGCATTTTTCATTTTCAACTCAGGCATGTTTTCAAAATTCATCCCATAGACGCCTGCTATGAACGTTAAGGGGATAAAAATAGCACTCACAATCGTTAATACTTTCATGATTTCATTCATGCGTTGGCCTTGTGCCGCGTAATAAAAATTTGCTAATCCATCTAAAATTTGAATTTGGCTATCAATTTCCGTGATTAAATTATTGCAATTGCTGTTCAGTGTCTTAAAATAACGGGTATTTTCTTCATGAATTAACTTCGTTTCGCTGCTATAAAGTTGTTCAGTGATGTCTCGAATGGGGCGAGCAATGGTTCTTAATTGTATTAATTTTCTTTTCTGTGTTTCAATATCATGCAAAATGGCCTTGTCTTCATGGTGATGTAGGCGATTTTCGATTTTTGTTGAATTTTCAGATACATCATCAATTATTCGATAATAATTATCTAAGATGGCTTCCATGCACCGATAAAGTAAAAAATCGGATTTCTGTCTCCTGATTTTTCCTTTGGAATGTTCTATGCGGTCTCGAACACTATCAAAGTATCCTTTTAACCCATGTTGCATGGTGATTAAATACTCTTCTCCAAGAAAGAAGGTCACTTGATTTTCGCTGAACATATCACTATACCGATCGTTCAAATCGGTTAAGGTAACACTGAAATAAATGTAGTTTGGATATTCTTCTACTTTTGGTCTGCGTTGATTGATATATATATTTTCAATACTCAGTTTGTCAATGTGTAACTTTGTACATAAGAGTTTAATGGATTGTTGATCTCTTATATCATGAATATTCAGCCAGCTGACATGATCAGGGTCTAATTCTGAATCTAAAAAATCTGAGGCAAAATAGGTGATTTCATCTTTTTTTAAGGAAAAGAAACATTGATTGTATCGGTATAATTCACAACCTATCCCCATGAATTGGTGCCGGTGTTAGAATTAATGGTGCACGTGTTACACTTTTTAGGTTTAAAGAAGAACCTCCAACCTAAATATATTAACGCAGCCAGTACGATGCCCGAAACGACTATTGTTTGTATCATTCCTCAATATTAGTGTTTTTTTTAGAAAACATGGAAACAAATCCAACCACCCAGGTAAGCCATAGCACCAAAAGCAAATAGTTGTAGCATGGGCCACTTCCATGATTTTGTCTCTCGTTTTACTACAGCTAAGGTCGATAGGCACTGCATGGCGTATACATAAAACACCATTAGTGAAATGCCTGTTCGCAAAGAAAACACAAAACTTCCATCAGGATTTTTTTGATTTTTGAGTTTATTCAGGAGCTTAAATTCATTATCGTTATCTCCACTTGCGTAAATGGTAGATAAAGATCCCACAAATACCTCACGCGCAGCAAATGATGTAATGAGGGCAATACCAATTTTCCAATCATACCCAATCGGTTTTATGAGGGGTTCAATTCCTTTACCAACAATCCCTATGTATGAATTTTCTAAAAGAACGGCATTCTTCAAGCCTTCCCTTTCTGCAGAACTAGTTGTTTTATATGCGGTTGTCTTTTTTAAGGATGCAATCGCTTCGCTTCGTTGATCTGATGGGCCATAACTGGCTAAAGCCCAAAGCACGATGGAGATCGCTAAGATGATCCCACCTGCTTCTTTGGTGAAGACCTTTATTTTCTCAAAAACGGTTAGTAAAATATTACGCCATAACGGGCGCTTGAATTCTGGAATTTCCATTAAATAATAAGACCGTTTTTCCTGTTTCAGGATCAGGTGCATAATCCATGCAATGAATAAGGCAGAGACAATCCCCAACACATACAAGCCAAGCAGTACGAGTCCCTGCAAGTGTATGAATCCGAATAGTTTCATTTTTGGAATAACTAATCCGATGAGTAGGGTGAATACAGGAATTCGGGCACTGCAACTCATTAAGGGCGCTACAAATATGGTGATTAATCGCTCTTTGTAATTCGGTATTCCTCGAGTGGCCATTACACCCGGTATGGCACAGGCCATGCTTGAGAGCAAAGGCACAACACTTCTCCCATTTAATCCAAACGGACGAACCAACCGATCCATTAGGAATACGGCACGTGCCAGGTAGCCTGAATCTTCCAATAAGGCAATAAAGAAAAACAAGATGCCAATTTGTGGTATGAATACCAACACGCCACTTATTCCTGGAATAATTCCATCGCATAGTAATGCAGATAGTGGCCCATCTGTCATTACGTTTTTAATCCCTTTGGTTAACCATCCGAAACCCGTTTCAATAGCATCCATGGGGTATGCCGCGAATGAAAAAACAAATTGAAAGATGATGAAAAGGATGGTTGCAAAAATCACATAACCCGCAATGGGATGCGTTAACCATCGATCGATACTGTTCTTACGAATGCTTGTCTTTGGCACGTGTAGGGCGTCCTGTAGAATTTTCCCGATATACGCATGCCTTTGTGCCGCTTCTTCCTCTTGCCCTGACAAATCACCGAGCTTTTTCAATGAATTAGATACCTTAAGATGTTCAGGTTCACGTCGTTCTATTTGTCGCTTTACTGCGGTTAGCAAGCGGTCTTTGCCTAATCCTACCCGAGCATTCATGAATACGATGGGCGTATTGCTGAATGCCTGTTGAAGCGCATTTATATCTATACTGATTCCTTTCTTTTCGGCGATATCGTTCATGTTTATTACAAGAACTAAGGGTAAACCGCAATCAATTAGTTGACTAAAAAAGAATAAACTACGTGCTAAATTAGAGGCATCGGCAACCACAATTCCTAAATCAGGTCTTTGATGTGGTGGTGAAGATACAAGCAGTTCGTATACCACTTTTTCTTCTTTATTCGAAGGGTAAATGCTATACACTCCTGGAATATCAATCAGTTCATGTTCAACACCATCAATTTGTATTACACCACTTTTCTTGTCAACCGTAACTCCCGGGAAATTACCAATCTTCTGCCTTAATCCGGTGAGCAGGTTAAATATGGTGCTTTTTCCAGTATTTGGGTTTCCGAATAATGCAATTCTCATTGGTGCGTCATCTTTTTTTCTACCAAAATATTATGAGCGTCTTCGTTTCGAATGGAAAGAAGTGTGTTTTCATAGGAAAAAGCCAGCGGTCCGTTAAACGGGGCTCGTAACATCAGGGTGACTAGGGTGCCCGGCATTATACCCATCTCAAGTAATTTGGTGCGAAATACATCATCTGCAATTCGAATGATTTTCGCTTGATCACCTACCTTAAGTTCGTTGAGCAACATGGTGCAAAATTACCCCATCTATTTCAATTTTTTATACCACAAATAAGGTATTTCCTTATCGAATTACGAAGCGAGCCGTTTGCCGAGAACGTTGTTCAATTAAAATTTCTCGACCCCTTGTCATTTGGGTTATGGTAGCATGGTTATAGTGCCTTATTGTTACTAATTCTACCCCTTCATTATATTTACATTTAAAGGACGGATTAAGCTTCGCGAGCAGCGTTTCCAAATGTACTTTATCCCCATCCACAAGAATAGAAAAATTCAACGCAGAATTTTGCATTAGATTAATCTTGATGCGATTGGTGTAAAAAATCTCAAAAATTCGTGCTAATGCATCCTCGTTAATAAAGGAGAAATCAGCGGAGCTTATGGTAATTAATACTTGGTTTTTCTTTACAATGAATGAAGGGATTAAATGGTCATTCCCACCCGCTGATTGTATAGTTGTCCCTGGGGCCTCTGGTTCTAAAAAACTTTTCACAAATAAAGGGATTTCCTTATTTTGTAATGGTTTGATTGTTTTTGGGTGAATAACACTTGCTCCAAAGTAGGCCAATTCAATGGCTTCACGATAAGAAATCTTCGATAATAACTGCGTGTTTTCGAAATATTTAGGATCTGCATTTAACATCCCAGGAACATCCTTCCAAATGGTTACTTCCGATGCATTCGTGCAAAATGCGAAAATCGCTGCTGAATAATCAGAACCTTCCCTTCCGAGTGTGGTTGTAAATCCTTCTGCGGTGTGACCAATAAACCCTTGCGTAATAAAGGTATTGGTTTGTTGAATGGAACTATTCAACCGATCGCTTATTAGCGCTTCACTTTTCTCCCAGTTTACATTGCCTTCTTGATAGTGATTGTCAGTACGGATTAACCTTCGAGCATCTAGCCATTCGGATTTTAATCCAAGTTCAAGTACATATTCGTTAATGATAAAGGATGAAAGTACTTCACCCAAGGAAACTACTTGGTCATATTCAAAAGATCGTTGCTCAGCAAGCGGTTTTTCAAATTTATTTTTTAGTTGTTCAAAAATATCGTCGATAAATCGGAATACTTTGCTGTGTTGGTCATGAAACAATTCACCCGCAATATCAATATGAAAATCACGCAAGCTATCGACGGTATGGTAATAATTGAGTTGATCTTGAGCGAGTAAATAGGTAAGACATTCTTCCAGTTTGTTGGTGGTTTTTCCCATCGCTGAAACGACAACCAACACGGGTTCGTGCTCAAAACGCAACAGAATGGATCCCACATTTTTAATGGCTGCTGCATCCTTTACTGAGGCCCCTCCAAATTTAAATACCTTCATGCCTTAACTTAGTTTTTCTGCCAATTCTTGCATTGTTTTTCTTGCCGACCGATTCCCATAAATTATGTGATAAACAGCCGTTAGTATCGGTAAGTCCACATTGAATTTTTCGTTCATTTCCATGAGACTTTTGGTCGCGTAGTACCCTTCTGCAATCATGCCGATTTCTAGGGTGGCTGCTTTTACCGAATATCCTTTTCCGATCATATAACCAAAGGTTCTGTTTCGTGAAAACTTCGAATATGCCGTAACCAGTAGGTCTCCCAAATAGGCACTGTTTTTTACGTCACGATGCACCGGATTCACCACGTCAATAAACCGTTCGATCTCTTGGATCGCATTGGATACCAAGACGGCTTGAAAGTTATCGCCGTACCCAAGTCCAGCGCAAATACCGGAAGCTAGTGCGTATACATTTTTTAAAATAGCCGATATTTCCGCACCAAATAAATCCTCACTTACCGTAACTTTTATATATCTGCATCGCAACAATCTTGCTACTTCCTCAGCGAGCTCGATATCATCGCAACCAACCGTCAAATAGGATAAGCGTTCCAATGCGACTTCTTCCGCATGGCATGGCCCACAAATAATTCCAATGTCCGAATACGGAATTCCAAAACTCTTATGGAAGTATCGGGCAGGAATGGCGTTGAATTCAGGTATGATTCCTTTTACTGCGGATATTACTTTTTTACCCTTAAATAAATTGGGGTCTATTTCTTTAAAAACTTCATGTATAAATGCTGCTGGAACTGCCACCACCAAGCAATCACTCAATGAAATCACGTCGTGTAATGAGGAACTTAACGCTAAATTGGATACCTCAAGTTCAGCGGACTGAAGATACCTGGGGTTGTGTTTGAATGATTGAATGTGTGCGATTGATTCTTCGGATCTAACCCACCAGTTAACGTTGGATTGATTGTTCGAAAAGAGCTTGACAAGCGCCGTTGCCCAGCTGCCGCTACCAATCACCCCAATCCGCATCGGTTCTGTATTATTAACCATATACAAAGTTAATGAAACTTAAGAAATCAAACGATTTGATTCCTGGATCAATTGAAATTGAAGATTTCTCCACCGTTTAGGGCTTCAGCAAATGAATCCCTCATCCGTTCTAATTTTAATTTGGCGTGTGGATTTCCAGAAATCGCATCCTTTTTAGTTTTATAGTAGACATCCAAGGACTGACCAAAGAGGTCTTGTTCCAAACGCTTTTTAATTTCAATGATTTTAGCATTAACACCAATCAAATAATGCTCGATTTCCCCGAGGCGCTTCAGTTCATCGGAAGACAAGGGTTCCTTTTTAAGTAAATGGTGATAATGAGGGAGTAAGTCTTCAAGCAAACGCATGAATTTCTCTAACTCTTCATCAAGTTCCTTTCTATTTGATTTGAAATCTGACATTCAAGGTTAAAAATAGCATTAATTCAATTAAAACACCCGAAGTTGAAAAAAGATCAATCAACGAGTTCAAATTGAGAAATGTCATTGCCTGCCAGAAACTCTTTATAATTCATACGTCGTTTTCCTTCGGGCTGAAGAGTTTGGACGCAAAAATAACCGTCTAAACATGGGATTAATATTCCCTCTTTATTCGATGAGAGTACCTGTAACGGCTGTTCATCGGGTACAAACACACCGCTAAATAGTTTGAAATTCACCGTACGTTCAGAAGGTTTATGGCGTAATAAACAATAGGCGCTTGGGTATGGATTTAAGCCATTTATGAGATTCGTAATAAGTTTACCTGAGTTATTAAAGTCTATGCGCGTATTTAGTTTAGTTAGTTTTGGGGCTTCATGTATCGAATCAATGGGTACTTGTGGTACGGATGTGGCCACGTTGTTTTCAATGTCATTTAATGTTTCGTTGATTAAATGTACACCCGGCTCGAGCATTTTATCGTGTAGTTCTCCTGCGGTAGTACCGGGTAATATTTCCAGGGTGTGTTGCTTGAGAATTGCGCCACAATCAATGGCCTCATTAATAAAAAATGTGGTTAAGCCCGTTTGGGTTTCACCGTTAATTATAGCCCAATTGATTGGTGCTGCACCGCGATAATCAGGCAAAAGGGATGCATGAAGATTAATCGTTCCCCTCGAGGGCATTTTCCAAACCACCTCCGGCAACATTCTAAAAGCAACAACTACAAATACATCCGCATTAAATGCCTGCAAGGCTGCAAGAAAGGTTTCGTCTTTTAACGAACTCGGCTGAAGTATTGGAATTGAAGCCTTTTTTGCGGTTTCTTTTACAGCACTTTCCCTAAGTTGTTGACCTCGTCCTGCAGGTTTGTCTGCCACCGTCACTACACCAACAACCCGATGGTTCGATGAAATCAAGCCCTCAAGCATATAGCTTGCGAAGGTAGGAGTCCCCATGAATACTACGTTTAATCCCATTTAAATGCGTTTATTGTTCCAAGTAAATATCTTCAAATATAAATAAGACAAGAGTCCCATGGTCCCAAAATAGATGTATTCCACGGTCCAAACATGATAAATATCGAAGGCCCAAACTTTTATAAACAGAAACACACTCAGCGTGTAAACGCCTACAGAAATTATTTCAATGGTCATTGATGCTACAGTATTTCCGCTACCGTGAATGGTTTGAAAATAAACCGATACTAAGGCAAATAAGAGGATTGAACCTGCGACAAGGCGAAGGATGGCGCTGCTGTCTTTAAGGTATTGCTCATGCGGGTTGATGATAGATATCAAGGTTTCTGGATATAACACGGCACCATGAAAGGTTAGTAACATAAATAGAAGCGTAAGCAGCTGTATGCGGCGTTGAATTCGCGGTAGATCCTTTTGTTTGGCGGCTCCGATATATTGCGAAATATACGTTTTCGTGGTCCCTGCAAAACCCCAAATGGGAACAAAGGCTAAAAAATAAATGGAGCGGATATTTTGTGAAACGGTTAGTTGATATTTACCCATTTGTTCTATCCATGTAAAAAATAAGGTCCAGGTGAATAGGGCAGAGAACCCCTGTAATAAAAGGGGTGTTCCGATATTAATTAATTCTTTGAGTTCGAGCCATACGCCTTTCATGGTTCCGAATAAGTGGTATGCGTAGTTTTCTTTAGAACTTAATGTAAAAACAACTAAAAAAATCATGCCCAATCCATCGGCAATCGACGAGGCTGTGGCGGCGCCTGCAACGCCCATTTCCGGAAAAACGCCAATACCAAAAATTAGTAGGTAATCAAAAAGTATGTTGGTACTTGCCGTAATGAGTGCGGCCACTAATACCACCCAAGATTTTCCTCGGGCTAGATAAAACGCCTGGAATCCTAGGGTAATCATACAGAAGAATAAGGCAAATGAACGATGTCGGATAAATTCACCTTGTAAACTTGCTACTTCTTGATTTCTTGAATACGCGCTAATCCACGAAGGAATAAATAAGGTCAGTATGGTGAAAAAGATCACGGCAAGAACACCAAGTATAACCCATGTGGCGTTAAGAATCCTTCCGAGCTGGTCTTCCCTAGACTCACCAATTCTCCGAGCCATAAGGATTTGTGCACCATCTGACATTCCAAGAAGCATCATGTAAAAAGTGATGTATGCCATGCCAGCATTTCCTACCGCATCAAAGCCTTCAACGCTGTATCTACTTATGAATGCCGAGTCTGTGATTAACACGATGGATTGGATAAACCCAGAAACCATCATCGGCAAGGCTACGCCCAGAATAGAACGATATGTAATAGGTAACAGACTACTCGACATAAACAACTAAGCCTTTTAAATATTCACCTTCTGGATGAAATGCACCAATAGGATGGTCGGCAGGTTGGTGTAGTTGGTAGAGAATTTTAACTTTTCTATTTGATTCAATCGCAGCTGAAATGATGGTGTGATTGAATAACGATTTATCAACCACTTGTGAGCACGAAAAGGTAACTAAGATTCCCCCAGGTTTAATTTGTCTTAATGCATGTGCATTTAACCGTTTATACCCTTGTACAGCTTTATGTTTTTTGTCTAAATGTTTAGCAAAAGCCGGTGGATCAAGAATTATGATATCGAATTCTTCCGGGAGTTCTTTCATGAATTCCATGGCATCTGCAACTACCGAGATGTGCCGGTCTTTGAATCCATTAAGCTGAACATTTTCTTCCACTAAAGTTATCGCTTTGCTTGAACTGTCTAAGGAATAAACAATGCTTGCTTCATTTTTTAATGCTTGTAAACTAAAGCCACCGGAGTAACAGAATGCATTCAGTACTTTTTTCCCATGAGACATTTTACCCAATAGCGTACGATTATCACGCTGATCAATGAAGAATCCAGTTTTTTGACCATTAATCCAATCAATGGCATACGTAATTCCATCTTCGATGGCGTAATGCGGAGTTGGAGCCTCACCGTATAGATAACCATCTGTTATCGCATGTCTTTTAGGTAAGGTGTCTGAAGATTTATGGTAAACTGCCTTAAGATCATCTCCCAAACCTAACGCTAACGCCTTCGTTATTTCGTCGAGGTGTTGAATCATTCCTATGGAGTGGCATTGGATCACCGCAACCCCGGTATAATAATCAATTACTAATCCAGGTACTTCGTCTCCTTCACCGTGACAAATTCTAAAGATGGAATTCGTTTCGCTTAATAGGCCTAGTTTTTTTCGTAAGTCAATCATAGTGGAAATGCGAACATTCCAAAATTCCTGATTTATTGGGATTTCATTAAATGAAATGATTCGAATCGAAATGGAGCCATGTTGAAAATGCCCAATCGCTAAAAAGTCACCATTCCAGCGTTGAACAGTAACCAACTGACCATCTTCCAATAGTTCACAGTTAGAAGCAATAGCTCCTGAAAAAACCCAAGGATGTTTTCTAAATAGGGAAGCTTCTTTCCCTTTCTTCAAGGTTATAATTGGAATCACAGTACAAAAGTAGCGATTTACTTCGGGCGCTTTGGTATGATTAAAATGAATATATTTGGAAAAAACAAAAGATGGCTAATAAACGAATGTTAAAGAAACAAATCAATGCAATGATCATTGATGTTATTGATGAGTGTATCTACATCCAAGAAGTAAATGATGATAAGGCTGAAGCGGCAGAAGGATTGATTGAGGAGGTGATTTCAACATATAACGAGTTGTTATCTCGAATGAATTCAGGAAAAACAAAAGCAGATTTCAAGGCGATAGTTGCTGATTTTGATCAAAAATCGGATGAACTTTTGGATAAATTAAATGGATTAAATCACTAATTCATTCGCATAAAATTAACCGAACACCAATTAAATAAAGGCTATGCTAAATCGATTGTTTGATGTCCCTTACCATCAATTAAAGAATTTTCCACAAGCGAATATGTTTAATACGAAGGTTGACGGCCAGTGGCAGTCGCTTTCTACCCAAGAATTTTTAGCGCAAGCTATGCGGCTTTCCAAAGCCTTGTATCATATGGGAGTAGTAGCTGGTGATCGAATTGCAGTAGCTTCTACGAATCGGTATGAATGGAATATCCTTGATATTGCAGTTCAACAAGTCGGAGCAGTCCTTGTACCGTTATATCCAACCATTTCAGCAAAGGATTATGCCTACATTCTTAACGATTGCGCAGCTGAATATATGTTTGTTGGGAATCAGGAGATAGCGGATAAAATTAATGAAGTAAAACATCAATTGTCTAGATTGAAGGAGGTATTTTCATTCGACTCCTTACCGAATACTACCTCGTGTAATACCTTGTTTGAGTTATCGCATGACGTAACTGAATTAATGGTACAAGAACGTATGGATGCTGTTAAACCAGAAGATATGGTGACGATCATTTATACGTCCGGAACAACAGGTAATCCGAAAGGTGTCATGCTCACGCATGGAAATGTGCTTTCTAATGTTTTAGCCTGCGAAGAGCCCATTCCTGCGGATAAGAATTCAAAAGTACTGTCCTTTCTTCCAGTATGTCACATCTATGAGCGAATGCTTCACTATTTGTACATGTATATAGGCGCTTCGATTTATTTCGCGGAGTCTATGGAGACCATTGGCGATAATATTCGTGAGGTAAAGCCTCAAGTATTTAGTGCCGTTCCCCGATTGATAGAAAAGGTCTACGATAAAATCATTGCAAAAGGTGAAGACTTAACTGGCGTTAAAAAGAAGCTTTTCTTTTGGGCCGTTGGTCTTGCTGAAGAATATGAACAAACGGGTAAAGGATCTTGGTATTATCTGAAGCTAGGCATCGCTAAGAAGTTGATTTTTTCAAAATGGCAGGAAGCTTTAGGTGGTAATGTACGGGCAATTGCATCGGGAAGTGCGGCCTTGCAGCCTCGGTTATCTCGGATTTTTTTAGCGGCCGGTATTCCAATTTTAGAAGGGTATGGAATGACTGAAACCTCCCCGGTAATCTCAGTGAATTCATTTCAGCGTGGAATTCGTTTTGGAAGTGTTGGCGCCCTTATTGATGAGGTAGAGGTGATGATCGCGTCAGATGGAGAGATTTTAGTTAAAGGTCCTAATGTTATGATAGGATATTATAACAACGAGGAAGCTACAAGAGATGTGTTTAACGAGGAGGGTTGGTTGAAAACCGGTGATATTGGTGAATTTATAGAAGGAAAGTTCCTTAAAATTACCGACCGTAAAAAGGAAATATTTAAAACTTCTGGAGGAAAATACATTGTTCCTCAAGCCATGGAGAATTCACTAAAAGAGTCTCGATTCATTGAACAGGCGATGGTTATTGGGGAGAATCAAAAGTTTCCCGCGGCATTCATTGTGCCAGATTTTGCATTTGTTCGGTCTTGGGCAGATCGCCATGGCCTCTCTTTTGAAAACCTAACGAATGAGGAAATTATCACAGATCCTACCCTGAATAAACGGATGTTTGAGGAGATAGAAAAGGTAAATGCTCACCTTGGTAATTGGGAGCAAATTAAAAAGATAAAACTCTTACCCAATTTGTTTTCGATTGAAGGCAATGAATTGACACCAACGCTCAAATTGAAAAGGAAGATAATTCTTGAAAAATACAATCAAGAATTTAATGAGATTTTTGAATAATAAAAAAGGGGCCGAGGCCACGAATGGTCGGAAGAAATTTCGGCCATTTTTTTATGTCTTAAAAAACAGCTTGGGATCTCCTCCACAATGTACTACTATCACTGAAATAGCGAGGTTTCTTATTTCCATAGAAAACCGTCTTTTAGCAGTTTTATAAC
>JBEIDV010000039.1:0-13519 GCA_040383285.1 Crocinitomicaceae bacterium
AAAGTAGCTCAAATGGGTGAAGAATACCAAAAAGGGGCTAAGGAAAAATTCCAACAAATACAAGACGCGTACGAGAACATCAAAAGGAAGCGGGGAATTAAATAACCTGGTGTTGCTGAGCGATATTTCTCATGGATTCAATGAAATTAACCCCTCCGAATTACGTATAAAAACGTGTAAATTGAAAGCGCGAGTTTCAATTTGCACAAAAAGGCAAGGTTCCCCCATCAATTCAGCGATGTATCAACTTCAAGAAACCCTATTCGTGGGAAATATACCTTCTACCTTACAAAAATTGGCAAGCTTGTCTTAGGCTGTCTGGAACTCCTTCATGTTAAAACACCCAGGCGTACAGTAAACGGAAGCGGGGGATAAGGTAATTAATGCGTTTTCGTCATATTCTCCGGAACACAAATAATAAAATCAGCCCTTCCCATATGTTCTTTATCTAAGGTATTGATATCAGCTTGCGTTACCGTAGAAATCGTTGTGATGCGCAAATCCGGTTTTGCCTGCAATAGATACCACATGATGCCTTGATAAAAATCACTGTGATACGCCCCATTGTAATGCATTAAAAAGGTAGTTGCCTGCATATTCGCTAGAATGAACTTAGCCATCGTCGCATCTTTAAATGCCTGACTTTCTACCATGTAGCTTCCTTTAGACCCCGAAGGCATATGGGAAGCCATTTCTTTCAAGGCCTTGTACTGCGAAAGATTCGTGTCTAATTCAAAGAAGGGGTCGGCCATTTGATTACGTACGACGGGGGAAAGGGTGTCAAAGGCAGTGCGTCCTTTCTTAAACATGAGGCTGGCATATTTACGTTGTATATTATCTGCAATGCATGGAAGCTTATTGGTTTTAGCGAATTCAATGAGTGGCGAATAATCGGTTTCATAATTAGGCCACAGGCGCAAGGAATCTTTCAAGCTCTTTTCGGGAAATGCCCCCTGCACGTAGCGGTTTAATACAGCTTGTTGATCTTGCTCAAACATTTCAAAACCCAACATCAAGTTCGCCCCGTGTTGATCGAATGCATCCTGCGTTAATTCCAACTGCAACCAATGCACGATCGGATTATCATGATATTCACCAAAAAGCACCAAATTTCCAGCTAAACTTTTTGATTTAAGGTTTTTGTACGTTACCGCCTTTCCTTTGGCATTATAAATCACAAAGGCTTTATCGTGTTGACTAAAACACAGGGAACTCCAAAGGAAGCAACAACTTATCAATAAAATTTTCATAGCGTAGATTTCTTACGAAGGTAAGTAATCTGAACTTAATCTAACAAGGTATGCAAGGCCTCTTGAATGTGACTAGACTTAACAGCACCTACGATTTCAGCCATAAATCCCTTGATGAGCATATCGGTGGCTTTTGCTTCACTAATGCCCCGAGCCCTCAAGAAAAATAAGGCTTGTTGATCCAGTTGTCCGGTGGTAGAGCCGTGAGAACACTTAACATCATCCGCATAAATTTCTAGTTCCGGTTTCGCATTGATGGTGGCCTGGTCCGACAACAGAATGTTTTTATTAGATTGGTATGCATTGATTTTCTGTGCGTCTTGATACACCTTCACTTTGCCATTGAATACGCCTGTCGCCTTATCCGAGAGTACGCCCTTATAATTCTCATCTGAGGTACAATTAGGGGCCATGTGATGCACATAGGTGTGGTTGTCAATGTGGTTGGTTTCTCGGCCAATGAATGCGCCGTATAGTTGGGTGTGGGTGCCTTCTTCTTGAGAAAACACCTCGATCTCATTCCGCGTAAAATGGGTGTTCGCTGACAGGGTTTGTAACGCAAACGTACTGTCTTTTTGTTGGTAGATCCGTTGCGTATGAAATCCGTAATGTGTTCCCTTGGTTTGTTGTAACATGTCTGTATGCAGATCAGCCCCTGGGCCAATAAAGAAATCAAACAGCACATTGGCATAGGTGCCTTCACTATCACCCTCAAAAAACACCTCCAGTTGAGTATTGGAATTACTGCCAAGTACCAACTGATGATGTAGGATAAGCGCCTTGTTTTCACCTTGTATGCGATGAATAATTCGAATAGGTTTTGAAAGAGAAACATGGGCATCAACGCGAATACTTACGCCTCCTTGTGCGGTCAACGCATTGATATGCTGAACATGTCCATCAAGGGAACAAGCATTCCAATCGGTAGAATCAAGTGCACCTGCAAAACTAATATGCAGCCCTTCGGTAGGTTCTGAACAATGCCAACGTTCCTGTTCAAAAATAACATCTATGTAATCAGAACTTGGAAGTGGTTGTGCGGTTTGATTAAATTTAAGCGCGCTAACATGTAAGGAAGCTACACGACCTAAACGCGTATATTTCCATGCTTCATCACGGGTTGTTGGAAAGTGATGTTGAAATTCAACGCCATCCGTTGCTGTTTGTAAAAGCGCTGACGGGAGCTTAAGTTGTGTTGGCTCAAGTTGCTTACAAAAGTCGATTAATGTACCACTCATTACTCCGCAGTTTTAATCCAATCGTATCCTTTTTCCTCTAATTCTAAGGCTAATTCTTTTCCTCCAGTTTTCACAATTTTTCCATCGTACAACACGTGAACGAAATCGGGGATAATATAATCCAGTAGGCGCTGATAGTGAGTAATAACAAGGGTAGCATTTTCCTTAGATTTCAAGGCATTTACCCCTCCGGCCACAATGCGAAGGGCATCAATATCCAAGCCGGAATCGGTTTCATCCAATACGGCTAATTTAGGTTCAAGCATGGCCATTTGAAAAATCTCATTGCGCTTTTTCTCACCGCCAGAAAACCCTTCGTTCACTGCACGAGAAGCCAAGGATGCATCAAGTGCTACCAAGGCTGATTTTTCTTTAACTAAGGTTAAAAAGTCTTTCGCTGAAAGCGCGGGTAAGCCTTTATGTTCACGAATTTCATTAATGGCTGTTTTCAAAAAATTCACATTCGAAACACCTGGAATTTCTACCGGATATTGAAACGCTAGAAACACCCCTTCGCGCGCACGCTCCTCAATCGACATCTCTAATAAATCTTGGTCTTCAAAGGTTATGGTGCCTGACGTTACTTCATAATCTTCTTTGCCTGCAAGAACGCTTGCCAAGGTGCTTTTTCCTGCTCCGTTTGGTCCCATAATCGCATGAACCTCCCCGGCTTTTATTTCAAGGGTTAAGCCTTTTAAAATTTCTGTCCCGTTAATGGACACATGTAAATCGGTTATTTTTAACATAAGTTTATCTTCAAAATTCTATCCAACACTTCCTTCTAAACTAATACTCAATAATTTTTGTGCCTCTACAGCAAACTCCATTGGCAATTGATTAAGGACTTCTTTACAATATCCATTAACGATTAAGCTAATGGCTTTTTCTTCTGAAATCCCTCGTTGCTGACAATAGAACAATTGATCCTCTCCAATTTTTGAGGTGGTTGCCTCATGTTCAATTTGCGCTGAAGCATTTTTACATTCTATATATGGAAAGGTATGTGCGCCGCAGATGCTGCCCATCAATAAGGAATCACATTGGGAGAAATTCCTGGCATGATCCGCTTGTTTGTGTATCTGAACAAGACCACGATACGAATTCTGGGAATGGCCTGCTGAAATACCTTTTGAAATAATGGTACTTTTGGTATGTTTTCCAAGGTGGATCATTTTGGTTCCTGTATCTGCTTGCTGATAATTATTTGTTACCGCTACGGAAAAGAATTCCCCAACAGAATAATCTCCTTTAAGGATACACGATGGATATTTCCACGTAACGGCTGAACCCGTTTCCACTTGAGTCCATGAAATTTTTGCATGCGCTTCACAAAGACCCCGTTTCGTAACAAAATTAAAGACCCCACCTTTTCCTTCCTTATCTCCTGGATACCAATTTTGAACGGTTGAATATTTAATTTCAGCATTATTCAATGCAATTAATTCTACCACTGCGGCATGCAGTTGGTTTTCATCCCGTTGAGGGGCCGTACACCCTTCTAAATAGGACACATAAGATGACTCGTCTGCAATCACCAAGGTGCGCTCAAATTGACCTGTACCTCCGGCATTGATTCTAAAATAGGTAGACAATTCCATCGGACAGCGAACGCCTTTTGGGATATAACAAAAAGACCCATCCGAGAAAACGGCTGAATTCAGTGCGGCATAAAAATTATCAGTGATTGGAACCACGGTTCCTAAATATTGTTTGACCAAGTCAGGATGTTCTTGAACCGCTTCTGAAAAGGAACAAAAAATAATACCTAACTCAGCGAGTTTCGCTTTAAACGAGGTGCCCACAGATACAGAATCCATTACAAAATCTACCGCAACACCGGTTAGGCGTTGCTGCTCTTCCAATGAAATCCCAAGTTTAGACATGGTTTCTTTCATTTCCGGATCCACATCATCCCAAGATTCATACTTCTTCGTTTGTTTTGGAGCAGCATAGTAAGAAATGGCTTGAAAATCCGGTTTTTGATAGGAGACGTGCGCCCAATCAGGTTCATTCATTGTTCTCCAAACTTCAAAAGCCTTTAAGCGATAATCTAACAACCAAGAGGGTTCATTTTTTTTTGCTGAGATTAGATGAATGACCTGTTCGTTTAATCCAGCAGGAACAACATCAGAATCTATATCAGAAACAAAACCATACTGGTATTCTTTATCTGCTAAATCCTTTGCTAATTCATTTTCAGTATATCCAGCCATGTTTTAAACAGAAAAAGACTCACCGCATCCACAGGTGCGGTCAGCATTTGGATTATTAAACACAAAACCTTTTCCGTTTAGTCCACCGGAGAAATCTAAGGTGGTACCAATCAGATATAAAAAACTCTTTTTATCGACCACCACTTTAATTCCATTATTTTCAAATGCACTGTCTTGATCGGATTCTTGGTTATCAAAGGTTAATTGATACATAAGACCTGAACAGCCTCCACCGGAAACCCCAACGCGAATAAAAAACCCATCTTTCCCTTCATCTTCCATCAAGCGAAGGGCTTGCTTCTTGGCCTGATCTGTAACGGTTATCATCTTATTTAGATTTATTTTAAATAGTGAGTGCAAAAATACCACAAAAGAGGTATTGAATGCAAGTACTTAAAACAAAAAATCCCTAAAAAGTTTAGGGATTTCTGAAATAAGGAAAGAACAGGTTCTTTTCCAAGTATTTTTATCTTGCTACTTCAATAACTTTCGTATACAATTCTTCGCTTGATGATTTAAAAACTAGCGTATATGTACCATTCATCAAATCATTCATATGTAATGATTTGGCATCGGAAACGGGAATAGTAGGCATAAACTGACCATTCGATGCAACAATTTCAATAAATTCGATTCGGGCATCACTCCAGATAATCGTTGCGCTACCAGTTGATGCATTACAAACCACCTGCACTTTATCATCCTCTAACTTCACTGGAATTTCTTTATTTGCTCTTACAATGGTTACCGAAGTAAAGGCTAAGACTAAGGTTAAAATAAGTGTTTTCATGGCTTGTAGTTTTGGTTATTACAGTTCAAAGGTGGGGTTGAATCCACGCAATTGCAACAATTGAAGGCGTTTACGTGAGAAAATACCATTTGTTACATAAAACCCCCTACGTAGAACTACGTAGTGATATAAATATTCAACAGAACGTAATATATAGTCAAATGCATCTACCGTATAGTCATTTAACAAAAGACACTAGAATCTTTCAATTAAATTGGTTGAAGAAATAAGGAGAGATACAGGTGGCTTCTTAAATCGAGTTACTGCTTGGAGAGGCAGAAAAGTTTCTAGTCAAAAGTTTTTTCGCACTTGATTTAGTTATAGAAGCCCCTGTTTTTTTTTGTGCACTCAGGCATTATGCCTACTACTATAGAAGGGAAGCTTAGGCTTCCTTTCTTTTTTTATACAATAACGGCCTACTGGGCGCGGCATCATTCTCAAAATTTGATACTTGCAACTCCAAAATGTATGACCCATCTTCTACTTCGGATGGAACATAAATTAATTCGGTAATTGTACGATCTAGCACCGGGTTTTCAGGTACATTCCAAAACGCGTGATGAAACGCCAAGATTCCACCATCAATTTCTTTATCTACCGAGGGTATATCCACTAAGAGGTGTTTAATGCCGTATTCGTTTAATTTATCTACACAAGCAACATCCATATAGGTTGGATTGGTATCGGAATAATTCGTTGTAGATTTAGAAAGGTCATTTGGCTCTGTGCGAATTACCAAAGCATCACACGGACTAAGGTCGCGCAATTGCTCCGCGGTAATTACCCTGTCTCCCCCAATAATGTCTGGGATTATCGTAATTAACTGGGCGTCAAAAAAAAACTGATTAAAACAACGTGAAACAGGATAAACCTCCTTGGAAATGTGTCCATGTGATTCCGTATGCGTTCCATGGCCATGCGGATTAAAATAAATATCCCTGAAATTTACAGCGCCTCCCAGTGCTACACTGCCAACAAATCCATGTTCCATAACGGGGGTAATGCGGGGGTAATCCAAATACCACGCACGAACACCATGCGTTGCAACACCAATGGAAAGATCTATAAACTCAGCGGTATCGATAAACCAGTCTCTATCTAGATAAAATTTCATGTTCAAAACTACTTAATTCCCCTTACTTGACAATTGTATGTAAATAAAGTTAAACGCAATTTATAGTGGCAGTATATTAAGGACTTATCTTTGCATCATGGAACAAAAGGATCTACTGAAAGATATCATATCACACTGCAAAGAGTATGGGTTTGTTTTCCCCTCCTCAGAAATTTACGATGGATTAGCGGCGACATACGACTACGGACAGCTTGGTGCTGAACTAAAAAACAACATCAAAACCTATTGGTGGAAGTCCATGACGCAATTAAATAGCAACATTGTAGGAATTGATTCCGCCATCTTCATGCATCCAACCACATGGAAAGCATCTGGACATGTCGATGCATTTAATGATCCGTTAATTGATAATAAGGATTCGAAAAAACGCTACCGTGCAGATGTGTTGCTTGAAGAATACCTTGAAAAGCAAACCCAGAAAATTCAAAAAGAAGTAGAAAAAGGGGAGAAACGCTTTGGGGACAGTTTCGATAGAACACAATTCATTGCCACGAACCCCAACGTGCTGCGTATTAAGGAAAAACAAACCCTAGTGCAGGAGCGCATGAAAACCGCGCTTAATGAAAGTAACTTAGAAGACCTGCGCCAACTCATCATTGACCTCGAAATCGTTTGTCCAATTTCAGGATCAAAAAACTGGACAGAAGTTCGTCAATTCAATTTAATGTTCTCCACATCCCTGGGCTCGGTTGCGGGAGAATCTTCTACTATTTATCTACGACCTGAAACCGCACAAGGAATATTTGTGAACTTTTTGAATGTGCAAAAATCGGGAAGAATGAAGATCCCATTTGGTATTGCACAAATTGGTAAAGCATTCCGAAATGAGATTGTAGCGCGTCAATTTATTTTCAGGATGCGTGAATTTGAACAAATGGAAATGCAGTTCTTTGTTAAACCGGGTGAGGAATTAACCTGGTATGAACACTGGAAAGAAGTTAGAAAAAAATGGCATTTAAACCTTGGTCTCGGAGAGAAAAACTACCGGTTCCATGACCACATTAAACTAGCCCATTATGCCAATGCCGCATGCGACATAGAATTCAATTTCCCGATGGGATTTAAGGAACTGGAAGGAATTCACTCACGAACGGATTTCGATCTTAAACAACATGAACTACATTCCGGAAAAAAACTACAATATTTCGATCCTTCTACGAATGAAAGTTATGTTCCATATGTCATTGAAACTTCCGTTGGATTAGACCGACTGTTCCTTTCTGTATTAAGTGCTTCGTATATGGAGGAAAAACTTGAAGATGGCAGCGAACGCACCGTATTAAAAATTCCTGCTGCGCTTGCCCCCTACAAAATTGCTATTTTACCGCTGGTTAAAAAAGATGGTTTGCCGGAAAAAGCACAAGAAATCATGCGGATGTTACATTTGGACTACACTATTCAATATGACGAAAAAGATTCTATTGGAAAGCGCTACCGCCGTCAAGATGCGATAGGTACACCGTTTGCGATTACTGTAGATCACGAAACACTCGAATCAAATACGGTAACCATACGAAATCGAGATACTATGATTCAGGAACGAATCAGCATAGATTCATTACCAGCCTTTTTAAACGCACATTGCAGTTGGTCTTCTATTTTAGGCGCACTCGCATAATCTTGGTATTGTTATGGCTGACACCAATACACGGAATTTGTCAGCTGATTAATCATCCACTTAACGTGGGTGGTAACCAACCTTTTCTGAATGCTCAACTCATTAAAGAAATGGGTATTCGCGAAATGCATGGTAAAATCTATACCAAGCGTCCAAGCGATTTAATTCGCAATACGGATGGTTTTGTAGACTATAGATTCGATTCCTTGGGTAACACCACATATATCTTGTCCTATGTTCCTCACCATCCATTTAAAGATTCAATTGCTCATATATTTCAATATGATCAGAACCATGTAATCTATCATAGAGCCGAAAGAAATACCGATTACTCCATTGAACAATTTGAATATGCCAAAGGGAAGCTTATAAATTCAGAGGAACGAATAGGCTTAAAACGACCCCAACAAGAAGTAATAACTAATTCTTTAGTTTATGATTACATTATCCAAACCAACCAAGAGCTAATAACGATAAGCTATCGAGGAGGAAATAAATACCAGGAGGTACTGCTAAGCTATGATTCAATAAACCGCATAAGCAGCAAACAAATAAAGGAATACTTGACAGACCTAAGTCAAACTACCACGTATACCTATAATGCCACAAATCAATTACAAGCAATAGAATATATAGATGAATTAGGAAAAATCACATCCACCTCCATTGAATATGAATCATCAAATGAAATTCGAGCAATTAAAACATATACCAATGGAGAACTTACTTCAGAAATTCAACTGATATATAGTAACAATCATCTTTCGTCTGTACTGACATTAAATCACAATACACAACTTATGGAAATTATTAGGTTTGATTATTAATCTTTTTTATTTCCAACAAAAAACGCGATTGCAAAGACTACGACTAAAAATCCAATCACCATAAAAAAGCTTGTAATTTCTGGGGCTTTTAAAAATACCATATGCTAAAAGTTATTGTAGTTTTAAGTTAAGCAAATCAAATCGGACCTAGACAAACCGATTTTCAAACATAAACGTTTGTTTATCAAACATATAACACCCACGAATATCTCTTAATTAAAAGTGAAATAATCATCCTAACTTATTTATAACTTTGCAGAAAAAAAATGTTTCGAACGCACACCTGCGGTGAATTAAGAGCCGAGCACATAGGAAAAGAAGTAACACTCAGTGGATGGGTACAAAAATCAAGGGATTTAGGAGGCATGACTTTTATTGACCTCAGAGACCGTTATGGTATCACCCAATTGGCATTCAATTTAGAAAAAGACCATGCTTTGTGTTTGGAAGCTCGAAAACTTGGTCGTGAATTCGTGATTCAAGCAGTGGGCTCTGTCATTGAACGTTCAAGCAAAAATCAACATTTAGCTACCGGACATATCGAACTCGAGGTGAGCTCTTTTCGGGTATTAAATGCCTCAAAAACGCCCCCTTTCACCATAGAAGACCAAACCGATGGAGGCGATGAATTGCGCATGCAATACCGTTATTTAGATTTACGCAGAACGCCGGTTCAACAAAAATTGTTACTCAGAAATAAGGTGGCGCTCGAAACCAGAAAGTTCTTAGATAAGCTTGGATTCATGGACGTTGAAACCCCGGTATTAATCAAATCAACTCCTGAGGGTGCACGTGATTTTGTTGTGCCGAGCCGCATGAATCCCGGTCAGTTCTATGCCCTACCCCAATCCCCGCAAACCTTTAAGCAATTACTGATGGTTTCTGGGATTGATCGATACTACCAAATCGTGAAATGTTTCCGCGATGAGGATTTACGTGCAGACCGACAGCCCGAATTCACACAAATCGATTGTGAAATGGCTTTTGTAGAGCAAGAAGACATTTTACACGTATTCGAAGGCTTAATTAAACATCTGTTTGCAGAAGTAAAAGGCATTGAATTCAACGAGCCCTTCCCGCGAATGACCTATGACGAAGCCATTCACATGTACGGATCAGACAAACCAGACTTACGTTTCGGTATGAAATTCAACTATTTGAATGCACTCCAAGGAAAAGGCTTTGCCATCTTTGATCAGGCAGAAACCGTTCTTGGTATTGTAGTGGAAGGCGCTTCAGAATATACCCGAAAACAATTAGATGAACTCACCGAATGGGTGAAACGTCCGCAAATTGGAGCCAAAGGAATGGTTTACGTAAAGTATAATTCAGAAGGAAGTATAAAGTCTTCCGTAGATAAATTCTACAGCGAAGCAGACTTTCAATCCTTGGCCGTAACGCACAACATTAAGGCCGGTGATTTGTTATTGATATTGAGCGGGGAATTAGCTAAGACACAAAAACAAATGAACGAACTTCGACTTCATGTAGCACAGCAAGAAGGACTTCGAAATACCGGAGCATTTTGTCCAGTGTGGGTCTTAGATTTTCCATTATTAGAAAAAGATGAAGCCTCTGGAAGGTACTTTGCGATGCACCATCCCTTTACCTCTCCGAAAGTAGAAGATATAGCGCTTATGGATTCTGATCCGGGTGCGATACGCGCAAATGCCTATGATTTGGCTATGAACGGCGTAGAATTAGGCGGCGGTTCCATTCGAATTCATGACCGAGGCTTGCAAGAAAAGATGTTCTCCTTGCTTGGTTTTACTCCGGAGCAAGCACAAGAGCAATTTGGCTTTTTAATGGGCGCCTTTGAATACGGTGCGCCACCGCACGGCGGCTTAGCCTTTGGCCTAGACCGCTTGGTAGCAACCATGTCTGGTGAAGAATCCATTCGAGACTTCATCGCATTTCCGAAAAACAACAGCGGAAGAGACACCATGATTGATGCGCCATCCCTATTGGAACCTGCTCAATTAACCGAATTAGGAATTAACATCTTACCGAATGGACATTAAGGATTTACAGGCACGCATTACACCACTTCGCGATCAACTCATTGCCCATAGCGTTTATCAGCAAATTTCAACAGACCGCGAATTAAAATCTTTTACCGAAGAACATGTATTTGCTGTTTGGGATTTTATGAGCTTATTAAAAAGTTTACAGCGTCATTTAACCTGTGTTAATGTGCCGTGGATGCCCACAAAAAACAAGGAAACACGTCGCTTCATAAATGAAATTGTAGTGGGCGAAGAAAGCGACTTTGATGCATCAGGAAAGACCATGAGTCATTTTGAAATGTATGTCCAGGCGATGCATACCATGGGTGCAGATACCCATGAAATCGAACGATTTATTCAACGCATTTCAGCGAATACACCCCTTGACGAAGCCTTGGATTCTTGTGCGATTAATGCCGAAACAAAAGACTTTGTTCGGTTTACATTTTCAATTATACAGCGCGGTAAAATTCATGAAATCGCTTCGCTGTTCACCTTTGGACGCGAGGATTTAATTCCAGAAATGTTCATAGAAATGGTGAAAGAATTGAAAGCGAATCATCCAACGCAAATGGCAGATTTTCTCTATTATTTAGAACGTCACATTGAGGTGGATGGAGAAGATCATGGGCCACTCTCTTTGAAATTAATGGACGAAGTTTGTGAGAACGACCCGGTTAAATGGGAAGAGGCAACCCGTGTGGCCGAAGAAGCCTTATCGATGCGCATTCGCTTATGGGATGGTGTGGTAAGAAAAGCTACAACCCTCCTGTTCCACGGGATTTAAAATCCCGTGGAACAGGGGGATAAACAATCCGGGTGCGGGTTTAAACCCGCACCCGGGGAAATACACTAAACATCTAACGACTGATCCGAAGGAATTGTAAAAAAATCTTGTAGGGTAATTCCCAACAATTTGCAGATTCTAAGTAAGGTTCGGATTTCGAAATTTGCCCCTTTTTCTAGGCGCCAGTAGGCCGAGCGACTCATCCCGAGTTCATAAGCAAAGTGCTCATAATTATTAAACCCTTTCTCTTTCCTCAACTGTTTGAGCCGATTGGCAATCCAACGATAATCTTCTTCGAACGCATCTTGACTCATGCTACAAAAGTCCACAAGTTTTCTTTTTTTTAGTACTCTTATTTGAAGTGTACTATTTATAGTGTATTTTTACACAAAATTTAACGTTAACCTTATGAAAAAAAGAATCCTACTTTTAAGTTTTATTGCATTAAGCAGTATTCCTGCCTTTGCACAAAATGTTCCTTCTTATGTTCCAAGCAACGGACTTGTAGGCTGGTGGCCCTTTAACGGCAATGCCAACGACGAAAGTGGTAATGGGAATAATGGTACTGTGAATGGAGCGACTTTGACGACGGATAGGTTTGGGAATGTTAATCAGGCATATAGCTTCTTAAATAGTTCAATTATTGTTAATAATCCTACTGGACTACTTACCGGTAACGCTCCATATACCCTTTCTTGTTGGTTCAATAACTTTAATAACAATAACGGTAGTATGATTTTTTATGGTGATTACCAACAAAACCAGGCAAATGGACTGCGTTTAGCCTCAAACCAATGTAATAATTCGGTTGGGTTACCATATGGAATTACAAACTATTGGTTTTTTAATGACTTAGAATTTTGCACCAATGATTCCACAGAAATTGAAAACAATCAATGGAATCATGTAATCGTAACCTATGATGGGACGCAAAGAAAACTATATCTAAACAATCAATTAAAAACAAGCATAACCAATAGCAATTTAAACATCGTTAATACAAGCTCAATTCTTTTTGGATTAGTGAATAATAGTAGTGGTTATAATTTCAATGGAAAACTTGACGATATAGGAATTTGGGATAGAGCACTTACAGCGCAAGAAGTAAGCTCAGTTTATAACGGTAATTTATGTTTTCAAACCATCACTGTTACGGATACTTTACTTATAAATATGGGAATTAATGGATTCAATCCTGTAACATATAACAATACGATTAAAATATTCCCTAATCCAACCCATGACCACATAACCATTGATTTTGGCAACTATAGTTCCCTAAGTGGTTATCAATTATTAATTGAAAATTCAATTGGACAAACTATGTTTCAAACTACAATAAATCAACAAAGTTCATACATCAGTTTATCAACTTGGACTGGAAATGGCTTGTATTTCGTAAACATTATTGACCCACAAGGAAATACCATAGATATTCGAAAAATTATTCTACAATAATAAGTCGAAAAAGTCTTAAAATACCTGTATTTAAACTAACAAAGTTCTTCGTGTTCCCATCATTGAAGGAGTATAAAACTCACATTGTCACCTCCCTTAATCCCTCCTCTTCGCCGCGGCGAAGAGGGAAACTAACAATCTACCCATCCCACTTCCGAAGGGGGACTAAGGGGGATGACTCTAACTAGCCTCAGAAT
>JBEIDV010000040.1:0-13283 GCA_040383285.1 Crocinitomicaceae bacterium
ACTTAGCACCTATGCTTGGGATTATCTTGGAGGTTTTGTAGATACAGACTCCATTGGAAGCCACCAGTTTAGTCAAGCTGGATTGAATCAAATTTCCTTGGTGGCACAGAACACCTATGGATGCTCAGATACGACTCAATATACATTCAACATATCAGCAGCGCCGAGTTCAATATTTACCATCAACAACAGTTGTGAACAATCCATTCTTTCACTGCAAAACACAAGTATGGCAACTGATACATCAGGCATAGAATCCGTTCTGTGGGATTTTGGAGGCATTGGAACTTCCACCGTATTCAACCCGCTCTATACGTTCAACGAAGCAGGAACCTATGCAGTCAATTTAATTTGTATTGCGGGCAATGGCTGTTCCGACACCAGTATACAAAGCGTTACAATTCATCCGATGCCTGAGTTAAGTTGGAACGTATCGCCTGCCTGCAAAGACAATCCAACAGCGTTCACAAGTTTAAGTTCCATTCCAAGCGGAACGATTGATAGCACCTTTTGGCTGGTCAATTTACAATATCCATTTACCGGAATTGAGGGACAATTCACTTTTACGACCCTCGGGATTCAGTTTTTAACACTTTCATCCGTTTCTAATATGGGATGCCAAGCTGACACCCTAATTGAGGTTTTTGTAAATCCAGGTCTAAGCAGCAGTTTTATATACGAACCCGCTATTTGTGTTGTTGGCGACGAGTTAATAATCAACTCCACGGCACTTGGTGTAAATCAAATAAACTGGATAATCAATGGCATTTCGTATCTCGATACAAACGCAATAAATTATACCATACCCGACTCACTTGTTGGAGAACTTATATCAGTGTATAGCATTACAAGCAACCCATACGGATGCCAGGACACAACGCTCACCTTGATTCCTGTTAATGAAACCATTCTTGATATTGGCATCAAACAACTTTACTTAGGAAGTCAAAATGGACAGGCAATCATAGGTTGTGAGCTCCAAAACCTTGGTACGGTGCCCATTATTGGTGGCAGGTTATTTTTATCCGTTTCAGGAATTCCGAGACTGAGTGGTTTATTAACTGATACCATAATGCCGGGTAACTCCTTCTACTATGTGTTCGAAAATAGTCCAGCCTTAGATGGGATATCCCAAAACGAAATAGAAGATTTCCTTTGTGTTAACGTCGATCTATCCACAAGTCACTTAATTCCTGAACTGACGCTTACTAACAACTATGAGTGTTTACTTATAGAAGATGGGGATTTTTCTGTAAGCCCCATTTCACCAAATCCATTGGAAGAACTCGGGGAATTCACGTTGATTCTTAGAGATTCAAGCGAAGTGAGCATTGAAGTCCTTGATCTCATGGGAAAACGTTGTTATTATGCTATTGAAAGTTTAGATGCAGGTTCACATCTGTTTAACTTGAATACAATGAGCTGGCGTGCAGGCATCTATTTTCTTCGAATAAAGGTAGGTTCCCAATTTAAAATTTCACAATTCATTAAAATTTAGTGCGATAAATTTGGCACAATGTCTGATATTTGCACTGAAAAATATTTCTATGAAGTCATTTCTATTGTTTTCTTTGCTGTTTATTTCTTGTTACCAAGCGAATGCGCAAACTGAATTAAGTAAATCTCAGAAAATCCTAAATAAGCTATCCAAGAAAATGAAAGGGTTGAAATCCTTTTATTTAGAATATAGTGCCAATGTGAAAAATGAAGAACTCGGTCAGAACGATGACTATTCTGGAAAAGGATGGGTAAAAAACAGTAAGTATTATGCAACCTATGGCGATAATGCCATTATCTGTAATGGGTTAAAAACATGGACAATTATTGCTAAGGATAAAGAAGTTTATGAAAGCGATAATTCGGATGATGAGGACGGAATCAACCCAAAAAAGTTAATGACTATATGGGAGACCGGATTCAAAAACAAATACATTAAAGAAGACAAAATCAGTGGTGAAACGGTTGATGTCATTGATTTGTACCCTAAGAACCCGAAAACTGCCGATTATAACACCATTGTGATCTATATTTCTAAATCAAAGAATGAACTTAAGAAAGCCGTAATGAAATCGAATGATGGGTCGGTGATGACGTATTCTGTTACAAAGTTCACATCCAACCCAGAGGTAAAAGACACAAAGTTTGCCTTCGATAAGAAAAATTATCCGGGATACAAGGTGATTAAAAACTAACGTTTCAATGCGCGATCCATTTCGCGTTGATCATCTTTCATTTTTAGATCGTGCCGTTTATCGTGTAATTTCTTACCTACCGCACAGGCCACTTCTATTTTAACCCATCCCTTTTCGGAAAGGAACAATTTAAGAGGAATAATGGTATTTCCTTTAATTTTTAGAAATTTCTCTATTCGGTTAATTTCCTTTTTATTTAGCAAGAGTTTACGATCCGCTCGGGGCTTGTGATTATAGAAGGTTCCGTTCTCGTATTCATTGACAAACATGTTACGAATCCAAACTTCTCCTTCATGGAAAATAGCATAGGCTTCCAAGATACTGGCTTTTCCATTTCTAATACTTTTTATTTCAGTACCGGAAAGTACAATCCCTGCAATAAACGTATCCTCTAAGTGATATTCAAACCTAGCTCGTTTATTCCGTATATTTACTTGGGGGGCTGCCATTCGACAAAAGTACATAAAGAGAACTGAAAATAACTACATTTGTTTTATGCAAATCCCCTCGAAATACCTTGAACAAGCAACAGAACAGTTGGCCACCTTGCCTGGTATTGGAAAACGAACTGCATTAAGGCTAGCCCTAACACTTCATCGCCGCGATGCGGATGAAATTAAGACCTTTGTTGAAGCGCTAATTCAACTCAAAACACACACCTTCGCATGCACGCTTTGCGGGAACATTTCTGACACAGAAACCTGTTCCATCTGCTCGAATGAACGCAGAGCGAATGATGTGATATGTATCGTGGAAGATGTAAGAGATATTATGGCCATTGAAAGTACAGAAACCTTTAAAGGAAGATATCACGTCTTGGGTGGAATTATTTCACCAATGGATGGCATTGGTCCTCAAGATTTGAATATAGATTCCTTGGTGGAGCGCAGTAAAAACCCTGAAATCACCGAAATTATTTTTGCCTTAAGCCCTACCATGGAAGGTGATACTACGAATTTTTATTTATTTAAGCGAATAGACCGTGAAGGCTTGGTGATTACAACCTTATCTCGTGGGGTATCGATAGGTTCAGAATTACAATATGCGGATGAAATTACGCTCGGTAGATCCTTACAACAGCGTCAAGTATTTAAATTGAGCGTTTAAGCCAACGGCGTACAACCACATATTTAAAAAAACGACCACCAAAACCAATAAACAAGCCTGCAATTATCCATCCAGCTATTCGATAGCACATTGCATCATCCAATTCAAAATAAATAAAACGGATGATATCAATCATAAGTAAGCCTGCTAGAATAGACACCCACGTTGGATATTCAGTCGCCAACACTCGAATACCGTCCAATGGAATAACAGAAGCCTTAAACTTCAGCGGATTCATGTAAAAAACGGGCGTAGCCCTACTCCAGGTGTTATAATCTTCACCAAACTTATTTCTTAAAAATTCCGCTTCATGTTTAATGATAAGGTAGAGCATCAAAACAGAAAACACCAATGCCCCGAATATGAAGATTATATTATTAAATCGAATGCATATTCCAATCCAAATTAGAAAACTCCCCATGTATAGGGGATGCTGAGTAACAGAATACAAGCCGCTGGTATTTAAGGAATGTGCTACTTGTTCATGCCGATTTCTACCCGATGTGTGCGGTGCTTTTTGTGCAATAACCCAGGCCCTTAAGGCGATACCTAAAAGTATAAGTAGCGAAGAAATTAACTGAACAATGAACATTGAATTCGCCGGATACACGGGGGATTTAATGCAAAAACTTAACGGAATAAGAATTACTAAAAAAACTAGAGGTAATTGACCGCGAAATCGAAAAAAAAATCCACCAAGGGATTGAAAATTAGGCATTGAACGGTTAATAATTAATTTGTATATTGCAGGATAAAACCAAAGATAACACGCTTTTCCTAACCTAATGAAAGAAAAATTTCAAATTGAACAGTTACTCAAAACTTCTCCGAAAATTTTGGACACAAAACTGACTACTGCGGAAGGATTAAGCGAATGGTTTGCGGATGACGTAAATATTCGAAACGGTCAATATTTTTTCATGTGGGATGGATACGAAGAAGAAGCTACCTTACTAAGTCAAAAAGCAAATCAATACATTCGTTTTCAATGGCAAACGGATATCGATGAGGATCTTGATACCTATTTTGAGCTTGCTTTTTCCTTAGACCCCATGACTCAAGCCATCATGTTAACAATTACCGATTTTGCTGATGCAGGAGACAAGGAAAGTAGTATTTTAATGTGGGAACAACAACTTCAGAAACTACGAAGGCTTATTGGTGCATAATTATTCAATTAGTAGCCCTATTTTTGTAAAAAATTAGTTCTTGAAACGGTTATACCTGTTCAGTATTCGGTCGTTCATTGGCCCATTTCTTATTACCTTGGTGATTTCCATGTTTATCCTGATTATGCAATTTTTCTGGGTCTACATAGACGACCTCATGGGCAAAGGATTAAGTATTTGGGTTATTTTGGAATTACTTTTTTACGTTTCAGCGAGTTTAATTCCCTTAGCTCTACCACTTGCCATCCTTCTTTCCTCCTTAATGACCTTTGGCAACATGTCAGAAAACAATGAGTTGACTGCATTAAAATCAAATGGCTTTTCGCTCTTACGAATTATGCGGCCATTAACCGTAGTCGTTGTACTAATTGCTGGATTTACCTTCTATTTCGCAAACTATGTAATTCCAGTTTCAAACTTAAAATGGCATTCGCTAATCTACGATATTCAAAACACTAAACTTTCATCGCTTATTGTTCCTGGTGTATACACTACTGAAATTGATGGATATGCGATCAAGGTGAATAAGGGAAAGGACAGTAGTTTTACTAATATTATCATTCACGACCATACGGAACCAAATGTACTCAAAACGGTAAAAGCAAAGTATGCAAAAATCTATCGTTCAACCAGTGGAAACTACTTGTTTTTCGACCTTAAACAAGGAACAATTTATGAAGAATTAGAATTGGAAAATGGGGAGATAGGTCCAAACGGCATGCCCTTGGTTGGAAAAATAAGCTCTCACCCGGACCGAATTTCAACCTTTGATCGGGCCACGTACAAGATGAATGTGACGGGATTCAGCCTGAAACGTTCTGATGAAGAAATCTTCCAAGATAAATATGAAATGATGAATGTGTTTCAAATAGGTAGAGCTACAGATTCCCTAGAGAAACGGCGAGCATCTTTGGACAGTACGTTTTTAACCAGCGTTAAAGGGAGCTTTGCTACATTTCACGTATTGGATAAGCAACTGAAATCCATGCCAATTTCAGATCCCGGACTTCAACTAACACCGGTTGAGTTTAAAACATTTGAAGCTATTTCAAATGCAGAAAAAAAAGTGTTAATGCAGGATGTAATCACCAAATTGTATCAGATTAATGAAAATGTGCGGAACCAAGAAACCTTTATGGAGACCTTAACACATGAAGAAGATCAATTTTGGATAGAATTTCACCGAAAATTCGCCTTAACCTATGCGATTATTGTCTTATTTTTTGTTGGCGCCCCGCTGGGTGCACTCGTGAAAAAAGGTGGCTTTGGTGCTCCGGTGGTTATTGCTGCACTCATTTTCATGATCTATTTTATCATATTGAGCATCGGTGATAACTTAGCGGATACCTACGTAATATCTCCTTGGCTAGGGATGTGGCTTTCAGGAATATTCTTCACTCCTATTGCTATCTTAGTAACCTACACCGCAAACAATGACATCCCGATTGCGAGTTTTGAAACTTGGAAACATTGGATTAACCGACTCACTAAACGCGCATGAAACGCGTGCTTTACATAACTCAAAAACCCCACCATCCCATTCAAGATGGCGGAACTCAAGCCATTGCTTCATTTCTATTACTGCTTAGTAAATGTAAAGATATGGAACTTACCTACGTTCCAATTTGTACCCTAAAGCATCCAGGTGATTTTTCTAAGATAGATGATTCAATCCAGCTAATTCCACTTCGAATTAACCCAAAAGTTACGTTAAAGGTCCTATGGAATTCATTCTATTACCCTATGAATGTGCTTAGGTATACACGTACCAATGCTAATTCAGTCTTGCAATCCGTAGATTCAGAAAAGAACTTTGAGGTAGTAATTTGTGATGGATTTTACGCCTTATCTATAATTCCACCCACCTGGTTCACTTCAAAACGCGTGATTTATCGTTCGCACAACCTCGAATACGCACATTGGGAGCAACGGGCAACATCCGGGACGTGGTATATGCGATGCGTTTTCAATAGAATTAGTCGTCAAATGCACAGGCTAGAACAGAAATTGGTTTCAGCATCGAGTCAGGTACTTAGTATTTCCTACCAGGAAACACTAAAATTGAGCCTATGGAACGCTAAAACGAGCACGTATTATCCAATGATCCATGCTAAGGAAAAACAACCGCTTCCCATATCAGAAAGATTGAGCATCGGATTTGTAGGAAATTTTGAATGGTTCCCCAATACTGATGCCATAACATGGTTTATACAATCCATTTGGCCATTAATCTTAGCTGAACTACCCTCGGTTGAATTCGAAATTGCAGGAAAGGGCTCTGAAACATTTGATATGCCCTCATTAAATATCCATGGGCTAGGTTTTGTTCAATCGCTTGATGAATTTTACAAGCGGCAAAACGTAATGATAAGTCCCTTACGTTTTGGAACAGGACTAAATATGAAAATTCTTGAAGCATTAACCTACGGTAAACCGATAGTTACCACCGCTAAAAGTGTTCAAGGATTTGAACATACTACGCCATTCGTTATTGCTAATGATCCGTCTACCTTTGCCGAACGAGTAGTTTACCTATTGAAAAATAAGCATGAGATACAAACTCTTGAAATAGAAACTTCTGAATATATTAATACCATATTTGAAGAAAAAAACCTCTTAAGTCAACTTGAACAGCAGATTCATGGATAAGCGTCCCACCCTTGTATTCATTGCTTCTCGGTTTCCATTTCCACTGGAAAAAGGTGACAAATTACGCGGGTATAATTTAATAAAAGGGCTCAGCAAAACCCATCAAATTTATTTAATCGCACTCACGAATGAACCGATAAACCAATCTTGGTATGATGAAATTGCGCCCTTTGTAATTAACATTGACATCTTCCCGCTCCATAACATTGGACAATGGCTTAGGTTATTCGCTTGTATTTTTACCCAACAACCGTTTCAATTGGCTTTTTTTACCTCATTTAACATAAAGAGAAAAATAAAAAAACGCTTATCGGAAATTAATCCTGACCATATTTTTTGTCAAATGATTAGACCGGCGGAATACGTTAAAAATTATCACCGATGCTATAAAACCATAGATTATATGGACACCTTATCCATTGGCATGGAACGTAGGGCAAAAAAAGCACCATGGTATACGCGATGGATTTATCATATGGAGGCGGCGCGACTAAAAGAATACGAACAACGTATTTTTAACTATTTCGAATTTCAAACCATGATTAGCCAGCAGGATGTTCATTACATTGCTCACCCCGACCAACGAAAGATAAAGGTCATTCCCAATGGCATCGATACGGATTTTTTCCACCCCATGGAAAATCATAAAACCATGTACGACTTGGTCTTTGTAGGAAATTTATCCTATGCTCCTAACATAGATGCGATGAGATGGTTTGCTACTCACGTGTTAAGTCGTGAGCCACAATGGCGCTTACTAATTGCCGGTGCCAATCCATCATCCGCCTTTATACAATCGTTAAAAAAATACCCTAACATTGACGTTGAGGGGTGGCAACCGGATATACGATCAGCTTATTCTAAAGGAACTATTTTCATAGCACCCATGCAAATTGGTACAGGCATGCAAAACAAACTCCTTGAAGCCATGGCTATGGGTCTTCCCTGCGTAACGACCCCCTTAGCAAGCGAAGCCTTAGAGGTAACCCCTGGTCATGAACTATTGGTTGGGCGTACTGCGGAGGAATTGACCGCGCACATCAAGTATTTGCTAAACAATCCAAATGATGCCAAAATCATTGGAGAACAAGGGCGAAAAATGGTAAGTAATACCTATAGTTGGGAAAGTGCAGTAAATACGCTTAACGAATTAATTACTCTCCCGCGTTGAATCGCTTGAAATGCTCGTATTTGTCCTTGATATAGGTTATAAGGTCTAATTCAGAAGCGGTTTTCAAGAAATCATCATCCAGGTTAAGGAACAATAAAAACGCATCAAAATCCTTCTCTGGTAAATCTATGATGTCATAGGCTACATATAACCTCAATAGTTCTTGTACTACTTTACGTTGATCATCACGATATACTTGCTCGGCAATCCAACGTTTATTCTGCTCTTTTTTAGAGAAAGCTTGATATAAGGCCGTAATTGGACTTTCAAGTATGTTAATACCTGAAACCATTCGCGTATCTACCATGGCCAAGGCTGCACGCTCCTCCTTAATCTGCTCCAACGTTTTTAACGGCTTGACAACAACTTCTGCAACCTCTTGCGGAAGTCGATCAATGTATGCCAATACTTGACACTGGCAATTAGAATCTGGTGTTACAATAAATTCATAAATTGGGTATTGCTTAACAGAAAGCGCAATGCGTTCCGATGCTATGCCATATACACTGAATGAACCGTTGGGTTGACCAAAACTTGCTTTTCCGCTGCTACGATTCACAACCATTAAATTGTAAAAACTTTGTGGACGCAAAGAATCAATAACTCGACCACGAATTAATACCTTTTCACATTGTGCATGCACCAACGAAGACATACACAGCGCAGCGTATAGAAATATGGCATTAAAGCTTCTCAAAATACCAGTTAAAATTTAAAGTCAACATTAAATATATAGGCAATAAAAATAGAAGTATCCATGAGGTAAATAAAATTACTTTACCCAGCATACTAAGATCCTTTTTTATCGGTGGAATCAACAAGTCGCTCACATGTGAAGCCAAAATGGTATTCCCTTCTTCCATGGAGAACTCGTTTAATTCACCTAATGCAGGTTTATCTTTAATCAAAACTTGTTTAATAAGGTGATAATCTCGGTTTGACAGCTCCTCATAGGTAGAAATATAATTTACATTTAACTCATTTAACTCTTTGCGAAGCTGGAAATTCTTTTGCATGGCTCGAACCCTTATCCCCATTAAAAAACCAAATCCAGCAACGAGCCAATCCTTCATCAAAAATCCAACCAGAATAAGTGATAGCGAGGAAATTAATGCGAAGATCATTAAATACAAATCGCGTTGTTTGATCACTATTAATTTTAACAATTGCCCCCCATCTAATGGATCTATGGGTAACAAATTGATCGCATTTACAAAAATGAAAATGAACGACAATAATAAAAGCCAATCCAACTGATAAACACCACTTAGGTAAAGACCAAAAGAACCCAAAATTATTCCAGGAAACGGACCAAAAACAACAACCAATAAACTTTCTTTTTGCGAATAACGGTCTTTGCTTCCTTGAACAAACGCTCCCATTAAGGGAATAAAAAGCATTCTAACATTTTCATAATTGAATCGTTTCATCATGCTAAAATGACCGAACTCATGCACCAGTAAAACCAATACTAAAAAAAAGACAAAATCTGCCCGATCACTATAAATACTTAGGAAAACTGCAATAAACAGAACGATAGTAAACACTGTAAGACCCCAATTACTCCGAACTACTTGTTTTTGAAGTTGCGGTTTTTCAGGATACAATTCAAATTCTGTCATTTACTATCGAATATTTTTCATTTGGCCCATCATACTGGCCATATTTCTTGGATTGCTCATCATTTTCATCATCTTACGCATATCCTCGAACTGCTTAATGAGCTTATTTACATCTTGTATGGTTGTACCACTTCCACTGGCTATTCGCGCCTTTCTGGAAGGATTTAAAATAGCCGGCATTGCTCGTTCTTTCGGGGTCATAGATCGAATAATTGCCTCAACGCCTTTGAACGCATCTTCAGGAACATCCACATCCTTCATTGCTTTTGACATTCCAGGTATCATCCCCATCAAATCCTTGACATTCCCCATCTTTTTAATTTGCTCTAACTGCCCTAAGAAATCATTAAAATCAAATTGATCTTTCATGATTTTCTTTTGCAACCTTCGCGCTTCTTCCTCATTAAACTGCTCTTGCGCTCGTTCAACTAAGGAAACGACATCACCCATTCCGAGAATACGGTCTGCCATTCTGGACGGATAGAATACATCCAAGGCATCCATTTTCTCGCCTGTACCAACAAATTTGATGGGCTTATTCACAATGGACTTAATCGATAAGGCCGCACCACCACGCGTATCACCATCTAATTTAGTCAAGACTACCCCGTCAAAATCAATGCGTTCGTTAAAAGCTTTTGCGGTATTCACAGCATCTTGTCCGGTCATGGAATCCACTACGAACAAGGTTTCTGAAGGCTGAATCGCCGCTTTTACTTGGGCAATTTCATCCATCATCGCTTCATCTACCGCCAAACGCCCTGCGGTATCCACGATAACCACATTAAAGCCTTTTGATCGCGCATGATTAATTGCCTTTGTTGCAATATTCACCGGACTTTTTTCTTCCCGATCAGAAAATACTTCAATACCCAACTGCTCGCCAAGCACATGCAATTGGTCAATCGCAGCCGGACGATAGACGTCACAGGCTACAAGTAATACATTCTTTCCTTTTTTGGTTTTTAGGTAACTCCCAAGCTTCCCAGTAAATGTTGTTTTACCCGAACCTTGAAGTCCGGACATTAATATAATTGCGGGGTTTCCTTTGAGGTTAATATCCGCCTCATTTCCCCCCATTAATTCAACCAATTCCTCATGACAAATTTTGATCATGAGTTGTCCCGGAGAAACTGCAGTTAACACATCCCTTCCAAGCGCTTTTTCTTTAACTGTATTCGTAAACTGTTTAGCCGTATTGAAGCTAACATCGGCATCTAATAAGGCCCGACGAACCTCTTTCAAGGTTTCTGCTACATTAATTTCAGTAATCTGACCTTGACCTTTTAATACTTTGAACGCTCGTTCAAATTTATCCGTTAAATTTTCAAACATAATCTTAAGCTATTGAACGCGCAAAAATAAGGAAATGTAACCAAAAACCGAAGTTTAATCTGCGATTAGCGCAGGTTTAGCCAATTTAGAATGACGTTTGCCATATCCAAAGTAAATGACCAGCCCAAGGGCTAACCAAATGAAAAAATATAGCCAATTTTCTGCTTTAATTTCACTCATCATGTACAAGCAACTTAGCAACCCAAGCAAAGGGATCATGGATAGATTTTTTAGGACCGTCATAACCGTAATAAAAATGGTGAACAGTATGAAAATCCAAGTTGGGATTTTATGTGCAAAATGAGAGAACCCGAAGTTATAAAAATGCGATTTTGGCAGATTCAAAAATTTAAGATCATTCACTAAGGCGTTACTTCCATGCAGCTGATAGTACTTATCAATGTTTCTCTTAGAAAGAGAAAACTCTTGTTTCTTCGTATGAATTAAGTGATTTTTCAAGGACATTATTTGATTCGGATTCAATCCTTCAATCATTTCTGCCTTACTTTTCAATTGTTCTTTGTTACTCACAAAATCTAAGGTCTGCTGTTTAAATGCAGTAAAAAATAAAACAATGGTTCCAACGAGTAATACCGGCATGATGTATTTTCCATTCACATATGGTGTTTTGAATTTTCCGCGTGGAATATCCGTTCTATTTTGCAGCATGAGCACTCCGCCACACACGAGTACAAACGCAAACAAGGTACCAATGCTACAAAGATCAGTAACCATAGTTAAATTCATAAAAAGCGCGGGTACCGCAACCACAAATCCAACTACGATGGTTGCAAAAGATGGGGTCTTGTATTTTGGGTGAACCTTTGCAAAACGACTTGGCAACAAGCCATCTCGGCTCATGCTCATCCAAATTCGTGGTTGTCCCATTTGAAATACCAGAAGCACGGAAGCCATGGCAACGACAGCACTTACCGATATAATCCCACTGAGATAAGACAGGTTAATCTTATTAAATACAAAGGATAATGGTTCACCAACCCGTAAGGTTTTGTAAGATACAACACCAGTTAACACTAACGCGATTGCAATGTACAAGATGGTACAAATGATTATCGCCCACATCATCCCACGGGGTAAATCGCGTTGTGGGTCTTCGCATTCTTCAGCGGTTGTAGAGATCGCATCAAACCCAATGTAGGCAAAGAAAACCGCCGAAACCCCTTTCAATACACCGCCAATACCCTTTGGAGCAAACGGATTCCAATTAGATACATCGATATAGAAAACCCCTACTCCAATCACCAATAAAATAACGGCTAATTTGACAATTACCATGGCATTGGAAGCATTTCTACTCTCTTTAATTCCTCGATAAACTAAGGCCGTAATCAAAATGATAATAAACAACGCTGGCAAGTCTAAAATCACATGAAAGCCCAAAAACGTTGGACTTTGCTCGTACGCGCTATAGGCAGTTTGGATTGCCTCAGGGATATCTTTCAAAGATTTCCCGGATTCCAATAAAATCATTGCTTGCTGATGCCCTTTAAATGCGGAGAAATAATCCATTTGAGACCACAAGGGAATATGAATCCCATCGATCCCCATAGCCGCAATTTTTATATTACTGAGCATGTCGGTGAAATAATCCGACCATGAAATAGCTACCGTAATGTTACCAATCGCGTATTCCATAATCAAAGCCCACCCAATGATCCAGGCGATAATTTCACCAAAAGCCACATAGGAATAGGTGTATGCACTTCCTGAAACAGGCACAATCGATGCAAATTCAGCATAGGCAAAGGCGGCAAATCCACAGGCAATCGCTGTGAATAAAAACAAGAAAATAACAGCAGGTCCCGCCTGATAGCTTGCTTCACCAATCGTACTAAAAATTCCAGCACCGATAATCGCTGCAATACCAAATGCGGTTAAATCCCTAACCTTCAGGTGCTTTCCAAGCGCACCATGCCCGTCCGCTAATTGATTTGCTTCAAGTTGTTTTAAAATATCTGGTATTTGTTTTCTTCGAAATAAGGTTCGCATAATCTGAATTGAACCTCTAAAATAGAAA
>JBEIDV010000041.1:0-12916 GCA_040383285.1 Crocinitomicaceae bacterium
CCAGCATGTGCAGAACTACTATACCAAAAAGCCATAGATTATTTACTGGAGGACCTCCCTCCAAATCAAGAAATATTGGATTTATTCTGTGGAACAGGTACCATTGCGCAACTCATTGCTACTAGAAACCCAAGCGCCCGAATAACGGGTGTTGACATCGTACCTGAAGCCATTGAAGATGCCAAAGAAAATGCGAAGAAAAACAAACTAACCGACCTGCATTTTCATGCGGCAGATGTTGGTAAATTCCTTAAGGAACACCCGGAATATGAAGGCAACATCGGCGCGCTTATCTTAGATCCTCCACGCGCAGGAATTGCACCAAAAACCTTGCTCAAAACAATCGCACTTGGCGCAAAACGGATTGTGTATATATCATGTAACCCGTCCACGCAAGCACGAGACGCCTCAACATTGGTTGATGCCGGGTATACCTTAGAAAAATTCTGTCTCGTTGATCAATTCCCACATACCGGACACATTGAGTCCATCGCTAAATTCATCAAATTATGATCGTATCCATACTCTCGATCGGCGATGAGTTATTAATTGGACAAACCATTAATACCAATGCGGCGTGGCTTGGAAAAGAATTGTCCTTGATTGGCGCAAGAATTCAACAGGTATTAACCATTTCTGACGACGAGCAAATAATTCGTAAAGCCATTGATGAATCCACTGCGGATCTCTGTATTGTTACAGGTGGTTTAGGTCCGACGAAAGATGACCGTACCAAGAAGGTATTGGCGGCGTATTTTGATATGCCATTGGTAGAGGACAAAGAAACACTCGATCACATTGCTGACTTTTTTGCACGGAGAAATCGGCCAATGCTTCAGGTGAATATCGACCAAGCCTTACTGCCAAAAGGGTGTGAAATCCTACCTAATCGCGTGGGAACTGCAGCGGGCATGTGGTTCAAAGCTAAAGGGAAATCTGTGATTAGCCTTCCGGGGGTACCCTATGAAATGAAGGGGATTTTCCAAGAAGAAATTCTACCCAGGTTGCAGGAAAACTACAACTTGAATGCCCTGTATCATCAAACGATAATCACCCATGGGATGGGCGAAAGCTTTCTTGCGGAACGCATTGCGGTGTGGGAAACATCCTTGGAAGAAGCAAAGCTATCCTTGGCGTATCTTCCATCTCCAGGTATGGTGAAATTACGAATCGGTTCACACAAGGGAAAAGTAGATAAGGACTTAATTGAAAGTAAAATAAGTGAATTGCAAACTATCATACCGGAACATATCATTGGTTACGGGGAAGATACCTTGGCAAGCGTAATCGCTAACTTACTTTCCAGCCGAAAAAAAACAGTAGGAACGGTAGAAAGCTGTACCGCAGGAAGTTTAGCCACATCGTTAGTCGGTAATTCAGGCTCATCTCAATATTTTCGGGGCAGTTTGCTAACCTATCAAACCAGCATGAAATCCAGCTTACTCGGAATAGAACCGGAGTATATTGAATTATATGATGTAGTAAGTGAAGAGGTTGTAATACGCATGGCCGAAGCGGGAAAGGAACGCCTTGGAGTAGATTACTGCTTGAGCACGACGGGAATTATGGGGCCAACCGCGGGCGACTCACAGCATCCTGTTGGTACGGTTTGGATCGGACTTGCCAGTTCGGGAGAACCTATTGCAAAAAAATTCCATTTTGGTGATAATCGACTGAGAAACATTGAAATGAGTACCTTAGCTGCGTTGAATTTATTGCGATTAGCACTTTTGGAGGAATAATAGCCTTAGAAATCGCGGAAAAAATAAATTTCAATTTGCTTTTATCTTAAAAATATCGTTTCTTTGCACCCGCTTTAATTAAAAGTTTAATACATCATGTCGCGCATTTGTCAGCTAACAGGAAAATCGGTAATGGTAGGAAACAACGTTTCTCACTCTAACCGTAAAACAAAAAGAAGATTTTTACCAAACTTGGTAACTAAGAAATTTTATGTCCCTGAAGAGGATACATTCATTACCTTGAAAGTATCTACCTCAGCAATCAGAACAATCAATAAGAAAGGAATTTCTGCTTGTTTGAAAGATGCTCGGGCTAAAGGATTTATTAAATAATTTACCCTGTTGGGAAACAGAATAAACGCAAAGTAAAATGGCTAAGAAAAGTAAAGGAAATCGAATTCAAGTAATTCTTCAATGTACTGAGCATAAAGAATCAGGATTGCCTGGAATGTCTCGTTACATCACAACCAAAAACAGAAAAAACACGCCTGACCGTATGGAATTAAAGAAATTTAATCCCGTGTTAAAGCGTTATACCGTTCATAAAGAAATTAAATAAGCATAGACCATGGCAAAGAAAGTAGTTGCATCCTTACAAAAAGGTGGAGGAAAAGAGCACACAAAAGTGATTAAAATGGTTAAATCTGAGAAATCAGGTGGTTACGTTACAAAAGAAGAAATCGTTCACAACGACAAAGTTAAAGATTGGTTCACTAAGAATTAATCGATCATCTAATTATAGACGATCCCGTCCGCCAAGGTGGACGGGATTTTTTGTGCATTAACATTATGGGAATTTTTGATTTTTTTTCACGGGGTAAAAAAGAAGACCTAGACCGAGGACTAGAAAAGACAAAACAATCTTTTTTTAGCAAAATTACTCGTGCTATACTTGGAAAATCCAAGGTTGACGATGAAGTGCTTGACAATTTGGAAGAGGTGCTGATTTCATCCGATGTTGGTGTGGCCACCACCCTTAAAATCATTGACCGAATCCAAAAACGCGTAGACCGAGACAAAGTACTCAATACCGACGAATTGAATTCCGTACTTAAAGAGGAAATAACCGGTTTATTGGTAGATAGTAATATCTCACTTGAACAAAACAAACAACTCAACCCAAATGAACCCTATGTCATCATGGTGGTTGGCGTAAACGGCGTTGGAAAAACAACAACCATCGGAAAACTTGCCCATCAATTTAAAACTTCTGGAAAAAAAGTAATGTTGGGTGCCGCAGATACCTTTAGAGCAGCGGCAGTGGATCAATTAATTATTTGGTCTCAGCGTGTTGGCGTAGACATCGTCCAACAAGGCATGAATGCCGATCCAGCAAGTGTAGCATTTGATACCTTACAGTCTGCGAAAGCAAATGGCGCTGATGTGGTGATTATCGACACCGCAGGTAGATTACACAACAAAGTGAACTTGATGAATGAGCTGAGTAAAATCAAACGGGTAATGACCAAGGTATTCCCGAATGCTCCGCATGAAATATTATTGGTGTTGGATGGCTCCACGGGACAAAATGCCTACGAACAAGCAAAGCAGTTTGCACAAGCAACTGAGATCAATGCCTTAGCCATTACCAAACTCGACGGGACGGCCAAAGGTGGTGTAGTAATTGGTATTTCTGACCAAATGCAAATTCCCGTAAAATACATTGGTGTTGGGGAAAAAATGGAGGACCTACAATTGTTCGATAAACAAGCATTTGTAGAAGCACTTTTTAGCGAATCAGCAAGCTAAAAATTCATTTCAATTGCGTATCTTCGGGGAAAATTTTTTATGCGCTTTCTTTCCTTTTTATTCTTATTCCCGGTTATAGCCTTTTCTCAAGATTACAACATACGGGGATTTATTTCCAATGAAAAAAATGGAGAAGCCATTAGCAATGAAAAAGTAACCTTACTCACCATGGACAGCACCCTGGTTGCTGGCGCCATGACCGATGCGAACGGGTTATTTTCCATACCGAAATTAAAAAAAGCAGATTATTTACTGAGAATAAATGTCCCAGGATATAAACGAACGTTTATTCCTGTAACTTTCCCTGCGGATAAAAAGATTATTGACATTCCGATTAAACTGACTCCTACAGACAAAACCTTTGATGACGTGGTTGTTACCGCCGACTCAAAAACAAAAAAAACCAAACCAGATGTAGGTACCATTAAATTCGATAAAGAAGGCGTTGAACGTATTCCCGTTTATGGGGCAGAAAGTGATGTACTTGGTGCTGTTTCAGTAACTCCTGGTGTTACAGTGACCGGAGATCAAGGAGGTCAGTTCTATGTGCGCGGAGGAACCCCGATACAAAACAAAACCTTGTTGGATGGTATGACCATCTACAACCCGTTTCACTCCATTGGATTCTACTCAATTTTTGAAACAGAACTCGTGAAATCAGTGGATATTTATACCGGAGGATTCGAATCTAAATACGGAGGAAGAGTTTCATCGATTATGGATATTTCATACCGCGATGGCGATCGTGGCGCATTTGGTGGAAAAGTATCCGTGTCTCCGTTCTTAGCAAAACTGGTATTGGAAGGGCCATTTAGCAAACCAAAAAACGGCAGACTTTCTCCAGGTTCGTATGTATTTACCGCGAAACACTCCCTAATTGATTATACCTCCAAATCACTTTATCCTAAAATCAACGAAGGCGATGGCCTACCTTTTAACTTTACCGATTTATACGGAAAAGTAACCTTCACCAGCGAGAGCGGATCGAAAGTGAGCTTTTTTGGATTCCATAATCAAGACAGCGTGAATTATAGCATTGCCGACTTGAATTGGCAAGCTTCTGGCGGCGGAATGAACTTCCTCATGATTCCGTCAGGTTCCCCCGTATTTATTCGGGGACATGTAAACGGATCAAACTTCATGACCACCTTCGCAGAAGACCAAGTTGAACCTAGATACTCAAAAATCGGAGGCTTTGACCTCGGATTTGACTTTTCTTATTTCCTAAAAAACGAAGGCGAAATGAACTACGGATTTAATTTCTGTGGGTTCAATACCCAATTCGTTACCTTCAATGAAGCCAAAAGAAAAATAGAAGCATTTAACTTCTCCACTGAACTTGGCGCGTACTATAACTACAGAAGAGTATCTAAAGACCTTCGATGGGTTATACAAGCTGGATTCCGCGTTCAAGCCTACGCTTCCTTAAGCACCATTTCACCTGAACCAAGATTGGGATTGAAATACAACGCTACGGAAAAATTAAGATTCAAATTCTCCGGTGGACGGTATTCGCAGAATTTCACCTCGGCCTCTAGCGACAAAGATATCGTTAACCTGTTTAACGGATTACTTTCAGCGCCTACCAATGTGCAAGAGCAGTTCATTACAGAGAATTTAAACTCAAAAGACATTCGAAATGGCTTACAGTATGCATGGCATGGGATCCTAGGGTTAGAATACGACCTCAATAAATCAAATTTCATAAACATTGAAGGATACTACAAGTACTTTAATCAGTTGAGCAACATCAACCAGAACAAATTGTACGAAGACCTTGCGCAATTCGAATTAATAGATGACGTGTTTAAAAAAGATTTTATCATTGAATCAGGAAAGACTATAGGTGTAGATTTACTTTATAAACTAAGCTTGAATCGCCTATTTATTTGGGGTGTATATTCGTATAGTTATTCTACCCGATGGGATGGTTTTGCCACCTACTTCCCCGTATTTGACCGTAGACATAATGTGAATTTAGTTGGCTCCTACCAATTTGGTAAGAAAAAAGACTTAGAATTAAATGTACGTTGGAACTTGGGTTCTGGGCTTCCATTTACCCCTACTGCAGGATATTATCAAGCAGAGAATTTCAACGGTGGCGTTACCACAGATTACGTTACAAATAACCCGTCAACGATTACCACGCTTTTGGGCTCGTTCAATAGCCGCAGACTTCCTTATTATCACCGATTGGATATCACAGTTAAAAAACATTTTGACTTTAAGAATAAAACACGATTAGAGGTAACTGGAAACATTACCAATGTGTATGACCGAAAGAATATCTTTTACGTGAATCGCGTCACGTCAAAAGTAATCTATCAATTCCCTATTCTTCCAAGTCTTGGCGTAAGTTATAAATTTTAGTATGGCTAACATCCAACCCTTTCGAGCGATACGTCCGGTTAGGGACAAGGTGCATTTAGTTGCTACAAGACCCTACTATTCTTACAAACCCAATGTGCTTAAGGCCAAACTAGAAGATAACCCCTACACCCTATTGCATATAATTAATCCTGAATTCAACCGCCTTAAACGCACGGAGGCAAATTCGAACGAACGGTTTGAATTGGTTAAAGCGGGGTATGAATTATTCAAAGAAAAGGGAATCCTAATTCAAGATCAAGAAGCACACTTATACGTATATCGTCAAACCTGTCCCGACCGATCCTATACCGGTATTATTGGGGGCGCTGATGTGGAAGAATACCTGAGTGATCACATTAAGAAACATGAAGCTACACTGACCGAACGCGAAGGTGTTTTTACGCGCTACTTGGATATAGTTGGCTTAAATGCGGAACCCGTACTAATGTCCTATGAAGGTACCGCTGCAATTGATGCGATCGTAGATTCGGTTACTCAACACAGACCCGAATACGAATTCACTACCACCGACCTCATTACTCACGAATTATGGATTTTATCGGTTGCTGAAAGCACGGAACTTTCCAAAGAATTCAAAAAAATAGAAGCGGTATACATCGCAGATGGCCACCATCGAAGTGCCTCATCGGTAGCCTTGTATGAAAAATATAAAGCGGAAGGTGCTCTTGGAAAAGGACAGTTCTTTTTAGCGTATTTTGTTCGTGAGGACGCGCTTAAAATCCTTGAGTTTCAGCGTTTAGTGAAACACTTAAATGGACTTAGCAGCGAAGCGTTTATAGCACGCTTAGCCAGCTTGGGAACCCTAACTTCCTTAACTACCCCACGGAAACCCCTCACCGCACACGAGATTACCGTATACGTGAATAATACCTGTTATTCCTTGGTACTGGATTCCACACGTATTGATGAAAATCACCCAACTCATTCCTTGGATTCCGAACTCTTAACCCAGTGGATTTTAGACCCAATCCTAGGGATTTCCGACTTAAAAACCTCCGAAGACATAGCGTTCGTGCCGGGTAACACCCCATTCGTTAAGGTATTAAACCAAGTGAATGACGGTTCCTTTAAAGTGGCTTTTTTCCTTTTCCCAATTCCGATGTCTGCAGTTAAAAAAGTAGCGGATCACGGGATGTATATGCCTCCAAAGTCTACGTGGGTTGAACCGAAATTACGCAGTGGCTTAACCATAATGGACATTCATGATTAAAGATCAACTTGAACAAATCACCGCTTCCTTACGAACGAACACGACCCTCGTTGCGGTATCAAAAACACATCCGATTGAACGCATCATAGAAGCTTATGAGGCAGGTCAACGGGATTTTGGGGAAAACAAAGTCCAAGATTTAGTAGAAAAGTACGAAGCGCTTCCGAAAGATATCCGTTGGCACATGATCGGACATTTACAGAGTAATAAAGTTAAATACATTGCGCCCTTTGTTCACTTGATTCATGGGGTAGATAGCTTCAAGCTCCTGCAAGAAATCAATAAACAAGGACAAAAAAACGGGCGGCGGATTTCTTGTTTATTACAGTTTCATATTGCTCAAGAAGATACAAAATTTGGCTTATCTCTGGAAGAAGCCACGGCTTTCATAACTGGACCTGAATTTTCCTTACTCGATCATGTTCGCATATGCGGCGTAATGGGAATGGCTACATTCACAGAAAATACAGCGCAAATCAGAAGTGAATTCCAGTCTTTACACCGTATATTTCATGCACTAAAATCCACGCATTTTAGTTCTACCAATGAGTTTAAGCAAATTTCAATGGGTATGAGCGATGACTACCCCATTGCCATCGAAGAGGGAAGTACCTTAATACGGGTAGGAAGTAAAATTTTTGGGAGGAGGTAATAACCTAACCCACTATTTCTTATCGTACACCAACATACACTGTTGGTCTACTGAAAAGTACTTGCGTGCTACGGCATTAATTTCGTCGAGTGTAATTCCATTTATTTTACGGAACGTTTCTTCTAAGGAATCGATTCGGTTATAAATAAGTAAGGTTTTCCCATTCGACATGGTCCGGGCATTGTTACTCTCCCAACCGATTGACAATTGACTTAAAAATTGATACTTTGATTTTTTAAGTTGAATCGGGGTCATGCCCTTTTCTACCAACAAGCGAAGTTCCTTTTTTGCTAAATCAATCGACTTATCGATGTTTTTTTGTTCCGCAGAAAGAAGGATGCCCCAAAACCCTGTGTCTTCAAGAACCGCATAACTCGCTTCGACATGATATGCCAATCCATGCTTCTCGCGAATGACAATATTCAAGCGGGCATTCATGGCGGGTCCACCCAAGAAATTAATCAAAATATTCATTGCCAAGCGGTCATCGCTGTGATACGAAGGAGCAATACCACCAAGAATCGCGTGAGATTGAAAATTAGATTCTTTCTTACGAATGGTAAAGGGCTTAATCTCGGCTGGCGGAGCCCATCCTAGATTCGTAGCCTTAGCCGGCAAGTCTTTTAATTGGTCTTCAATTAACTCTACCAAGCGATGTTTAGGCTCACGTCCTACATAAGAAACCACCAAATTGTCTGCTGTAAAATTGGATTGTATAAAGGCCAATAAATCTTCCCGTTTAAATCGTTTTACCGATTTTTTTGTTCCTAAAATGGGGTTGCCCAGCGGATGATCACCAAAAAAAATTCGATCAAACTCATCCATCAAGCGATCCAAGGGACTGTCTTTGTAGGAATTAATTTCATCGATTACGACTTCTTTTTCTTTTTCAATTTCTTGTATGGGGAAATTCGAATTCACTACTAAATCTGACATGAGTTCAAATGCGCGTTTTGTATATCGATTCAAAAACGTGGCATGAACGCAAATTTCTTCTTTCGCGGTAAACGCATTCAACTCCCCCCCTACTTCATCCAGGCGCGTAAGAATCCACATGGCTTTACGCGTATGGGTTCCCTTAAAAATACAATGTTCTAAAAAGTGCGCAAGACCCGGGTGAGTTGACGGTTCACTTCGACTACCTCCCTTAAAATAAAAAGCAAGATGTCCAACAGCACTGTTTGAACGCACATAGGCCAAACGGATCCCGTTGCTCAGGGTAATAACTTCAGTAGGACTTTCTTTCATCTTATGGATTTAGGCGGCTAATCTGCCACTCATCTTCGTTCAATTTAAAACATACGCGTTCATGCAAGCGTGAAGCTTGTCCTTGCCAAAACTCCAGATACGTAGGACGTAAAGCCATGCCTCCCCAGTGTTTAGGACGAGGAACTTCCCCTGGAAATTCTTGGTCTAATTCCTTAAACCGTTGAGTGATCTCGCCCATTTCCTTTAAGGGTTCGGATTGATGGGATGCCCAAGCCCCCAATTGACTTTCTCGAGGACGAGAGGCAAAATAGGCATCACTTTCCGTTTCACTAATTTTATTCACCGTTCCTTCTATCCGAATCTGACGCTCAAGACCAGGCCAGAAAAACAGTAACGAGGCGTTTGGATTTTGTTGAAGGTCTTTCCCTTTGTGAGACAAATAGTTGGTATAGAACACAAACTGTTGATCCGATATTTCTTTGAGATAAACCACACGAGCACTAGGTTTCATTGCTTCGTTCACTGTGGAAATCACCATGGCATTGACTTCTTTTTCTCCAGAACTCACCGCTAAATTAAACCACGTTTCAAACGCCAAAAAGGGATCAGTAAATTGAAAGGCTTCTTGATTTTTTGAAAAATCTGAATGATTGTCCCTCAGCTGATCCAGTGGATTACTCATCGTCGCCCGTAAATTGATCGTCTAATTCACTCTCATCCTCCAAGGCTTCGTCTAAGTCCTCATCCACTAAGTCTTCTTCGTCAATATCACTTCCTGATGCCGAAAAAACAACACCTTTACTAGGTGTGGGTTCGATAAATTCTTCAATTTTCTTTGCTTTCGCTGGACTTGCCACCTCATCCTCTCGGTATGGGAAAATCTCAACAATGGGAGATGCAATAATGGAAATTACTTGATAGTCAATCATCAAGGTAGCCAAACTCTCTTCCATACGCAAGTATGCCTCTTTCACATCGGGTGCAGAAACTAAAAAGTTTTGGGCCACTTTCTTTTTCTTCTCACCATCCTCTTCATCTACCCCGTAGGTGATTTTACATTTAAACCAATTGGCGGAATCCTCATATTGGAAAATATCCTGTAGGTCGGTTCGAGTGATGCCGGTAACCATAAATTCTCCACGAATCATGGCACTAAGTTCTTCATAGATACGCGCTTCGGCATCCGTAAAAGTCATTGCTGCCAATAAATAAGGCTCATTAACGCGTTTGAGGGATCCGTTCTCTAACTGTTTTGTATACTTAACTTTAACTGTAAACCAACTGTTCATTTTGATGTATTTTGTAGCCTACAAAAATACAGCACTTTTTCATCAAAAGTGGTCAGTGTTGAAAAGTAATTCTGTTAAATTGTTCGGCTATTTCCCGAATCCAAAGGGCAATAAATCCTTGACGGTTTCAATGATCATGGTGCGTTGATCTTGATTTACTAAAATTACGCGAATTGGAGTAGATTGTCGATTCTCTGATTCTAACATTACTTGCCTACATCCACCGCATGGAGACAGCAACTGCTCTTCTGGCATGAGTTCTCCTTGTGCCACCACGGCAAGGGTATCAATCGTGATTCCAGGGAAATTTGCACCCACATAATTTAAGGCTACCCGTTCGGCACACAATCCCGAAGGGAATGCAATATTCTCTTGATTACTACCACAAATTACTTCTCCAGTTTCCAAGAGCACCGAAGCGCCAACTTTAAAGCGACTATATGGCGCATACGCTTTATCCATGGCATTAAATGCCTCCTTGATAAGCATGACATCTTGTGGTGAAAGTTCATTCCAATGCGCATGCATTCGGTATTGGAATTGATAGTGTTGATTTGACATGGGTTTCGATACGAGGCATGTCCATCAAAGTTACATTAGCACAGGCGGTGGCTGACGATTTGTTCCACCTTTTGAACGAAATGATGAGGCTTAAAGGTTCGCCATTCTAACTCATCGAGCTCGCCGCCCATCGCGACATAGGAGTCTATTTGAATCCGTTGTAGTTCTTTGGCCACATGCGGATGTATGTTGACCGCAGCAATCCACCCTTCTTCAATATCTTCAAACCACTCTTCGTAATAGCAATCATCCGAATAATGAAAGTTTAACACATTCTCAAAAATTAGCACAAAACGTAAGATCCCTTCTTCAATAAGTGGATTCAGTACGTTCGATTTTAAGGTCATGATATCGTTTTCTATCGCATCGTTCCACTCTCCAATGAATTCAATCACGCATGTTCCTGCTTCATAATCCACATAGATTATTTTCATGTACAAGGTCGTTGACCCAAAATCATCCCATTGCGGATGAATCAAGTAATTGTATACCCTATGCTGGAACTCAAATTCGCTGTAGACCCTTCCATAAAATGGGGATCTAGCATCCTCCGAGGCAATATATTCTCCCCTCCAACGAAAATATGGTTCAATGAAATGCATGGTGCAAAAGTAATTGCATTCTATGTAATCTAATCGTTCCTGCTTAAATGATTACTTTTGTGCTACCATGGGAAAAGATAAACTCGCTCGCTTCGCAGCAATTAAAACCTTTGAAAACGTACTAGAATACGAACGAAATCAACCCTTTCCAATGCGCGGTAATTGGCACCGAGACTTTTTTAAAAATGACAATCCGATCGTATTAGAATTGGGCTGTGGAAAAGGGGAATATTCGGTTGGCTTAGCGAAAATGTACCCGAATACGAATTTCATTGGATTGGATATTAAAGGAAATCGCATGTTCATTGGGGCCCGTGAAGCCTTAAAGCTCAACATGATGAATGTGGGATTCTTGCGCACGCGCATTGATTTTATTGAAGCACTGTTTGGTCCGAATGAAGTAGATGAAATCTGGTTAACCTTCTCTGATCCTCAACCTCAAAAGCCGAAGAAACGCTTGAGTTCGGCCATATTTATTGAACGATACCGGAAGTTTTTAAAACCAGGCGGGTTGGTTCATATGAAAACCGACAACGACCTGCTTTTTGAATTTACCATGGAGCAAATTGAAGAACATGGGTATCCCATAGTCGATTATCGTCCGGACCTTTACGCAACCCTAGAAACTGAAACGAACCCTGCTCAACGGGAAATATTCAACATTAAAACACACTATGAACAGCTGTTTCACGCGAAAGGTCACGTGATAAAATATGTGAGCTTTAAAATCAACTAATGCATGGAAGCCCTCCAGATTATCAATGGCATTTATCAAGGATCTGCAGGCCGTAAAAGCCTATACGATTTAGAGGTGCCTTCGGAATGGAATAAACGGGTAGTAATTTTTGTCCATGGATTTATGGGTTTCAAAGATTGGGGAGCATGGCATCTTGTTCAATCTTATTTTGTATCGCATGGTTTTGCCTTTGCCAAGTTTAACCTCACACACAACGGAGGGACAAGCACCCAAGGCATAGATTTCCCAGATCCAGAAGCCTTTTCTCAAAATACCTATTCCTTTGAAGTAGCAGATATTGCATATTTCCGTTCCCATATAGCTACACGTATTCAAGCTGAGTCCACTTTTCTGATTGGACATTCTCGCGGAGGAGGCGATGTGATTTTACACGCCAAACAAATACAAACCGATAAAATAGCGCTTTGGGCATCCATCTCAGATATTGGTTCACGTTTTCCTGTAGGCAGTGAACTTGACCAATGGAAAAATAACGGAATCCGTACAATCCTTAACAGACGGACTCGACAGCACTTACCGCAGCATTATAGCCTGTACCAAGATTTCATAGAAAACGAACATTCCTTAACCATTGAGTTCGCCATAAAGGCCTTGCCCATTCCGATTCTCGTCGTTCATGGGGATAAGGACAGCTCCGTTTCAATCGCCGAAGGGGAAACCCTTGCGTCGTGGAGCAAAACCAAGCTCTAAGTGATTCCAAGCGCAGATCACGTCTTTGGTGCAAGTCAACCGTGGGAAAAACCGGCGCTCCCGG